>NZ_JBMIOP010000187.1:0-21531 GCF_049197365.1 Mycobacterium sp. THU-M104 | reverse complement strand
TCGACGTCACCGACGCAAAGGACTGCGCGGCCGAGGCCAACTCGCTGGCCAGCCCGTTCCATGCCGCCGCGGCCTGCAGCATCGGAGCCGACCCCGCACCGGAGTACATCAGCAGAGAATTGATCTCCGGCGGCAACGTCATGAAACTCATCGGATTCCCCTAATGACGGCTGGCGGTCACCACTACAAAGCTAGGCCAACCCGGGCGTGAAATCACCCGTTTTCCGGTATACGCGGACAACTCGCGCCAGTGGGCTGGATCACACGAGCAAACTGGTGGCTACGTCAAGGCGAGGCAACAGCCCCGTTTTCTTGCTCGCGTTTGATCTCCAGAGCGATGTCGATCAGTTGGTCTTCCTGGCCGCCGATGAGTTTGCGTTGGCCGGCGCGGTGCAGGAGTTGCTGGGCGGGCACTCCGTAGCGTTCGGATTGGCGGACGGCGTGTTTGAGGAAGCTGGAGTAGACCCCGGAGTAGCCCATGATCAGGGCGTTGCGGTCCAGGACGCATTCGGCGGGCATGGCCGGGCGTACCACGTCTTCGGCGGCGTCGGCGATGTCGAAGAAATCGATGCCGGTTTTGACGCCGATTTTGTCGAACACTCCGATCAGGGCTTCCACGGGGGCGTTGCCCGCCCCGGCTCCGAAGCGGCGACACGACCCGTCGATTTGTTTGGCGCCCGCGCGCACGGCCTCTACGGAGTTGGCAACCCCCAGGCCGAGGTTTTCATGGCCGTGGAAGCCGACCTGGGCGTCGTCGCCGAGTTCGGCGACCAGCGCGGCGACCCGGTCGCGCACCCCTTCGAGGACCAGGGCGCCCGCCGAATCGACGACGTAGACGCACTGGCAGCCCGCGTCGGCCATGATGCGGGCCTGGGCGGCCAGCTTTTCCGGGGTGATGGTGTGGGCCATCATCAAAAACCCGACGGTTTCCAGGCCCAGGTCGCGGGCGAACCCGAAGTGCTGGATCGACACGTCGGCCTCGGTGCAGTGGGTGGCGATGCGGCAGATGGACCCGCCGTTTTCCTGGGCTTCTTTGATGTCGTCTGTGGTGCCCACCCCGGGCAGCATCAAAAACGCGATCTTGGCCTCGGTGGCCGTCTGGGCGGCCAGTTTGATCAGTTCCTGTTCGGGGGTCTTGGACAAGCCGTAGTTCAGGCTCGACCCGCCCAGCCCGTCGCCGTGGGTCACCTCGATCACCGGCACCCCCGCGGCGTCCAGCGCCGCCACGATGGCACCGACTTCTTCTTTGGTGAACTGGTGGCGTTTGTGGTGGGAGCCGTCGCGCAGCGACGTGTCGGTCATCCGCACGTCCCAGATGGGGTCGAAGAAGATGTCGCTGCTCATGGCTGTGTTCCTCCCGCCGTCCCCGCAGCCGTCGCCGCCAGGGATTGTTGGGCGATCTGTTCGCCGACCTTGGTGGCCGCCGCGGTCATGATGTCGAGGTTGCCGGCATAAGGCGGCAGATAGTCCCCGGCACCTTCCACCTCGACGAACGTGGTGACCAGGGCCTGACCGCCGGAGTTGAGCGAGGGGTCGTCGAACTGCGGCTCGTTGAGCAGCCGGTAGCCGGGCACATAGGTCGCCACCTCGGTGACCATGTCGTGGATCGATGCGGCGATCGCGTCACGGTCGGCGTCTTCGGGGATGGCGCAAAAGATGGTGTCGCGCATGATCATCGGCGGGTCCGCGGGGTTCAAGATGATGATCGCCTTACCCCGCGCGGCACCGCCGATGCTCTGCACACCCCTGCTGGTGGTCTTGGTGAACTCGTCGATGTTGGCCCGGGTGCCCGGCCCCGCCGACACCGAGGCCACCGACGCCACGATCTCGGCGTAGGGCACCCCGCCCTGCTCGGCGACCGCACGCGAGACCGCGTAGACGATCGGGATCGTCGCCTGCCCCCCGCAGGTGATCATGTTGACGTTCGGCGCGCCCAGATGCTGGCGCAGATTCACGGGCGGGATCACCGCCGGACCGACCGCAGCCGGAGTCAAATCGATGGCCCGGATCCCGGCCTCGGCATAGCGGGGCGCGGCCGCCCGATGCACGTAGGCGCTGGTCGCCTCGAACACCAGGTCGGGCTTCTCCGACTGCGCCAAAAGCCAGTCCACCCCCTCATGGGTGGTCTCCAGCCCCAGCTTGCGGGCCCGGGCCAGGCCCTCGCTGGCCGGGTCGATACCTACCATCCAGCGCGGTTCCAGCCAGTCCGACCGCAGCAGCTTGTAGAGCAGATCAGTGCTGATGTTGCCCGACCCGACAATCGCCACTTTCAAGGCCACACCCGCTTTAGACGACACCTCAACGCTCCTATTCGAACGACAACCGGACCGCACCCAGGCCGGTGAACTCGGCGACGAACTCGTCACCGGCACCCGCGTCGATCGCTCGCGTGCACGACCCGGGCAACACGACGTCACCTTTGCGCAGCCGCACCCCAAAGCTTTCCACCTTGCGGGCCAGCCACGCCACCGCGGTCACCGGGTTTCCCAGCACCACATCGCTGCGGCCCTCGGCGACCACCTCGCCGTTGCGGGTCAGCACCGCGTCGATCGCCGTGACGTCGAGTTCGCCCGGCGCTACCCGCGCCGCGCCCAGCACGAAACCCGCCGACGAGGCGTTGTCGGCGATCGTGTCGCACAGCGCGATCTTCCAGTCGGTGATACGGGTGTCGATCAACTCGATCGACGGGACCAGAGCCTCGGTGGCCCCCAGCACGTCGTCCTCGGTGCAGCCGGCCCCCGGCAGGTCGGCTGCCAGGATGAAACCCACCTCCACCTCAACCCGCGGATACAGGTAGTTCCCGGCCTTGACCGCAGTGTCCTCGAAGACCTGCATCTCATCGAGCAGATGCCCGTAGTCCGGCTCGTCAACACCCATCATCTGCTGCATCGCAGGCGACGACAGCCCCACCTTGTGCCCCACCACCCGGGCACCCGCTGCGACCCGCCGACCGATGTTGATCAACTGAATCTCATAGGCATCCACCACATCCATCTCCGGATGCGACACCGTCAACGGCGCAATCGACTCACGATCCAACTCAGCGCGCCACAACCTCGCAGACAACTCCTCGCGCGTCGTAGCACTGAGCATTTACCGAAGTCCCCTCGTTCGTTTGACCGGGCCGGTAGCGCCCAGCCCGGGCAATTCTATAACGTGTTCTACATGACAGCGCAGGAGTTCGACGTCGTCGTGGTCGGAAGCGGCGGAGCCGGAATGGTAGCCGCCCTCACTGCCGCGCACCAGGGCCTGTCGACGGTAGTCGTCGAAAAGGCTTCTCACTTCGGCGGCTCCACCGCACGCTCAGGAGGAGGTGTATGGATCCCCAACAACGAGGTCCTGCAGCGCTGCGGCGTGCGCGATACCCCCGAGGCGGCTCGCACCTACCTGCACGGGATCGTCGGCGACAAATCGACCAGCGGTGTCGAGCCCGAGCGGATCGACGCCTACCTCGACCGCGGACCCGAAATGCTCTCTTTCGTGCTGAAGCACACGCCACTGAAGATGTGTTGGGTGCCGGGATATTCCGACTATTACCCCGAAGCGCCGGGTGGACGCGCGGGTGGGCGTTCGATCGAACCCAAGCCGTTCGATGCCCGCAATCTCGGCGCCGACATGGCCGGGCTGGAGCCGGCTTACGGCAAGGTACCGCTGAACGTCGTCGTGATGCAGCAGGACTACGTGCGACTGAATCAGCTGAAACGCCACCCGCGTGGTGTGCTGCGCAGCATCAAGGTCGGAGCGCGCACGATGTGGGCGAGGGCGACCGGGAAAAACCTGGTCGGAATGGGGCGGGCGCTGATCGGCCCCCTGCGGATCGGGCTTCGCCAGGCCGGCGTGCCGATCGAGTTGAACACCGCGCTCACCGACCTCTGCGTCGAAGACGGCATGGTGCGCGGCATCTACGTGCGCGACGCTGACGCACCCGAAACGGCCGAAGCCCGGCTGATCCGGGCCCGGCGCGGCGTGATCCTGGCCTGCGGCGGATTCGAGCACAACGAACAAATGCGGATCAAATACCAGCGCGCGCCCATCAGCACCGAGTGGACTGTCGGCGCCCAGGCCAACACCGGAGACGGCATTGTGTCGGGCGAAAAACTCGGGGCAGCATTGGATTTGATGGAAGACGCCTGGTGGGGGCCGACCGTGCCGCTGGTCGGCGCACCGTGGTTCGCGCTGTCGGAGCGCAACTCGCCGGGTTCGATCATCGTCAACATGTCGGGCAAGCGGTTCATGAACGAATCGATGCCCTACGTCGAAGCCTGCCACCGCATGTACGGCGGGGAGTTCGGGCAGGGGCCCGGCCCCGGTGAGAACATTCCCGCGTGGCTGGTGTTCGACCAGCAGTACCGGAACCGGTATATTTTCGCGGGACTGCAGCCCGGACACCGTATTCCGCGCAAGTGGCTGGATTCCGGCGTGATCGTCGCGGCGGACACCCTCGAGGAGTTGGCCGAGAAGGCCGGCCTGCCCGCAGCCGCCCTCGACGCCACGGTGGAACGCTTCAACGGCTTCGCGCGCTCAGGCGCGGACGCCGACTTCCACCGCGGGGAGAGCGCCTACGACAGGTACTACGGCGACCCGACCAACAAGCCCAACCCCAACCTTGGCGAGATCAGCCACCCGCCGTTCTACGCCGCCAAGATGGTCCCCGGCGACCTGGGAACCAAGGGCGGGATCCGCACCGACGTCCACGGCCGCGCGCTGCGCGACGACGGCACCATCATCGGAGGGCTTTACGCCGCAGGCAATGTCAGCGCGCCGGTGATGGGACACACCTATCCTGGTCCGGGGGGCACCATCGGCCCGGCCATGACCTTCGGGTACCTGGCTGCCCTGCATCTCGCGAAGGAAGGCTGACATGCCCATCGACGTTGACGTCGCGCTGAACGCCGAGCTCGCACCTGTCGAATTCTCCTGGACCAGTAGCGATGTGCAGCTTTACCACCTCGCCCTGGGCGCCGGCACCGACCCTGTGGACCCTCGCGAGCTGCGCTACCTGGTGGACGACACGCCGCAGGTGCTGCCGACGTTCGGCAATGTCGCGGCCACGTTCCACATGACCGCCCCGCCAAGCGTGCGGTTCCCCGGCATCGACATCGAGCTGAGCAGGGTGCTGCACGCCAGCGAGCGGGTGCAAGTACCCGCGCCACTAGCGCCGTCGGGTTCGGCGCGCGCCGTGACCCGGCTCACCGACATCTGGGACAAGGGCAAGGCCGCGGTGATCTGGAGCGAGACCAAGGTCAGTTCGCCGGACGGCACGCTGTTGTGGATGCAGAAGCGGTCCATCTTCGCCCGCGGCGAGGGCGGATTCGGCGGTTCACGCGGACCGTCGGGTGCGGCCGGAGCGACCGACCGGGCACCCGATCTCGAGGTCGCGATGCCGATCCTGCCCCAGCAGGCGCTGCTGTACCGGCTCTGCGGCGACCGCAACCCGCTGCACTCCGATCCGGAATTCGCTGTGGCCGCAGGGTTTCCGCGGCCCATCCTGCACGGCCTGTGCACTTATGGCATGACCTGCAAGACGATCGCCGACGCCCTGCTCGACGGTGACACCGGCGCGGTGGCGGCCTACGGCGCACGGTTTGCCGGTGTGGCCTTCCCCGGCGAGACGCTCAACGTCGCCATCTGGAAGGAAGACGGCCGCGTGGCCGCCAGTGTTGTCGCGCCCTCCCGCGACAACGCCGTCGTGCTCTCCGGCGTCGAGCTGATCCTCGCGTAGGGCTCGCCCCCCCGGCCGAGCGTGACGCTGCAGTCGCATTCGTGTCCGGCCGTGACTGCAATGTCACATTCGGCGGGCCCGTGCTCCGCGCACGCGCCGAACTATCTCGGCCGGCCGGTCTCCGGCGAGCACCCGAACCAGGATCCAACCATGTCGCTCGACCCTCTCCAGTCTGCGTACGTCCCAGCTGTACTGCCCGCGATCCCTCCGATGTTGCTCGCCGTCGTACTCGACGCCGACCTTGATGTCATCCCAACCCATGTCGAGATATGCGATGACGTCGCCGAACTCGTCGCACACGGGAATCTGTGTCCGCGGCCGCGGAAGCCCGGCTCGCACGAGCACCAGACGGAGCCAGGTCTCCTTCGGCGATTGCGCGCCGGCATCGACGAGGTCGAGCGCGACGCGAGCACTCTCGATGCCGCGACGCCCGCGATATCTGGACAGGAGTGGTTCGACATCGACGGGCTTGAGCTCAGTCACGCGGGCCAGCGCGTCGAGAGCCGCCACCGACGTCGTCAGCGGATACCAGCAAGCCAGGTCGAGGGCGGTGCGCACTCCGGTCGTGACCGGAACGCCGTGGATCTTTTCGATCTCGTCGTTCGCGATCCGGTCGCCCCAGATCTGCAGGCCCGGCGCCGGGTGCCGGTTGTCGTGAATGATGTCCACCGCACGGGTCGCCTCGATCCACTTGCTGCCGTGCAGCGCCGCAGCCGAAAAGCCCGCGATGGTCCCGCGACGCCTCGACCAGAGCCAGGCCGCGTGTGCGCGCAGCGCCGGAGTCATTTCCGTACCTTCGTTGACGTACACATCACGGAACACCCGCGTGTAGCGCCGCCGCAACTGGCTATGCGTCGCGATTCCGGCAGTAACTGCCTCGCTGCCGAGGAAGGGTTCGGCCATCGCGGCAGCGTCCCACGGCGCAGCGAGTGCGTCACTTCACCGTGACGGTGCAGGCCCATTCGGGCCCAAGCGTGACTCCACCGTCACGATCGGGGGCGGACCAAGCCACCTAGCCCAAAATCAGGCCCGACGTCGGCACGCCCGTCCCCGCGGTGACGAGCACGTGCTCGACGTCGGGTACCGGGTTGACCGACGTCCCGCGTAATTGCCGCACTCCCTCGGCTATCCCGTTCATGCCGTGGATGTATGCCTCGCCGAGCTGGCCCCCGTGCGTATTGATGGGCAGCCGGCCGCCCACCTCTATCGCGCCATCGGCGATGAAATCCTTGGCTTCGCCCTTGCCGCAGAAACCCAACTCCTCCAACTGGATCAGGGTGAAGGGCGTGAAGTGGTCGTAGATGACCGCGGTCTGGATGTCCGACGGTTTGAGCCCGGACTGCTGCCACAGCTGCCGGCCCACGACGCCCATCTCGGGCAGACCGAGTTCGGGGCGGTAGTAGCTGACCATCGTGTACTGGTCCGGGCTGGAGCCCTGCGACGCCGCCTCGATCACCGCCGCCCGCTGCTTGAGGTCACGTGCGCGCTCCACCGACGTCACCACGATCGCCACGGCCCCGTCGGTCTCCTGACAGCAGTCCAGCAACCGCAACGGCTCGGCGATCCACCGCGAATTCTGATGTTCCTCAATCGTTATCGGCTTCTCATAGAAGTAGGCCTTCGGGTTCTTGGCGGCGTGCTTGCGATCGGCCACCGAGATCGCGCCGAAGTCGCGGCTGGTGGCACCCGAGGAGTGCATGTAGCGCTGGGCGATCATCGCCACCTGAGCGGCCGGCGTCGACAGCCCGTGGGGATAGGAGAACGAATTGTCCGCCGCCGTCGAATCCGCCTGCGCCCCAGAATCTCCCACCAGACGAGTCTGCACCTGCCCGAAACGCATGCCCGAACGCTCGTTGAACGCGCGGTACGCGACCACGACATCGGCGACCCCGGTCGCGACGGCGATCGCTGCCTGCTGGACGGTGGCGCACGCGGCGCCGCCGCCATAACCGATCTGGGAGAAGAACTTCAAGTCACCGATGCCGACGGCACGCGCTACCGCGGTCTCGTTGTTGGTGTCCATCGTGAAGGTGGTCAGCCCGTCGACGTCCGACGGTGAAAGACCGGCATCGTCCAGCGCGTCCAGCACCGCCTCGGCCGCCAGCCTCAGCTCGCTGCGCCCCGAGTTCTTCGAGAAGTCGGTGGCGCCGATACCGGCAATCGCCGCTTTACCCGACAGGGGGTACCTCCCGCTTGCTGGGGACATCACGCATCCCCCATCGTCAGCGTCACCGTTGCGATGACATGATCGCCAAGGCTGTTGCGGCCAGACACCTTCACGGTGATCAGACCGTCTTCGATCGCGGTCACCTCACCGGAGAACGTCACCGTGTCGTAGGCATACCACGGAACCCCCAGCCGTAGCCCGATCGACTTGATCAGCGCCGACGGACCGGCCCAGTCGGTGACGTAGCGCTGCACCAGACCGGTGTCGGTGAGGATGTTGACGAAGATGTCCTTGGACCCCTTGGCCTGCGCCTTGTCGCGGTCGTGGTGCACGTCCTGAAAATCCCGCGTGGCCAGCGCCGTGGAGATGATGAACGTCGGGTCGCCGTAGAGATTGAGTTCGGGCAGCGTCGTGCCCACCTCGATCGCGGGTGCGCTCATGCTCCGGCCCCCACGGGCTCCCAGGCATAAAGCGTCCACTCCGGCCCGGTGGCACCGGCGGGGAAATCAATATACTGTGCGCACACCGGCATGCCGATCTTCACCTTCGCGGGGTCCACCCCACGCAACTCGCCCAGCATGCGCACGCCTTCCTCGAGTTCCACCAACGCGATGACGAACGGCAGCGTGCGGCCCGGGACCTTCGGCGCGTGATGCACGACGAAGCTGAACACCGTGCCGCGACCGCTGGCCACCGCGTAGTCGATGGGCTGGAACTTGTCCTGCCACACTGCCGGCACCGGCGGGTGCTGCAGGCTCCCGTCCGGTCGCCGCTGGATCCGCAGCTCGTGCGCCTTGACGCCCTCCCAGAAGAAGGCGGTGTCGCGCGAGGACGAGGGGCGCATCATGGCGTCGGGGTCGAGGTCTTCCGGAACCGCGGACGACGCGGCCGACTCCTCGCGCGGCCTGAACTTCATTATGCGCCAGTTCATCTCGGCGACGTCCTCGTCGCCTGCCCGCCAGATGATGTGCTGGTTGACGAAGAAACCCTCGCCCAGCGCAGTCTGCTTGGGCCCCACCACCTCACCCATCTCGGAGGTGATGGCGATCTGCTCACCGGGCCGCAGATAACGGTGATAGGTCTGCTCGCAGTTCGTGGCGACGACGCCGACATACCCGGCGTCGTCGAAGAGAGCCATGATGGGCCCCAGCGGATCGTCCCTGGGGCGCTCACCGCCCAGTCCGAACATCGTCCACACCTGAATCATGGCCGGGGGGGCGACGATTCCCGGGTGGCCGGCCGCCCGGGCCGCGGCCTCGTCGACGTAGATGGGGTTGCGGTCGCCGATTGCCTCCACCCAGTTGTTGACCATCGGCTGGTTCACCGGGTCGCGCCCGACGCGGGGCTTGGGGGCGCCGGCCGCCTTGATCTCGGCAACGGCTTCGTGGATGTCGGTCATCTGGGCACCCTCGGCACCTTGAGGCCGGCGGCCGCGATCATCTCTCGCATGACTTCGTTCACTCCTCCACCGAAGGTGATCACCAGGTTGCGCTTTGCCTGGGAGTCGAGCCAGCCGAGTAGCTCGGCGGTCTCCGGGTCGGCCGGGTTGCCGTATTTGCCGACGATCTCTTCAGCGAGCCGGCCGACGTACTGAATACGTTCGGTGCCGAAGACTTTCGTCGACGCGGCATCGGCCACGTTGATGTCCTCACCGGCGGCCGCCACCTGCCAGTTGAGCAGTTCGTTGACCCGCCAGACCGAGTAGATCTCACCGAGCGCGCGTTTGACGTCCGCGTGGTCGATCGGCGTGACGCCGTCGCTGCCGGGCTTGGACGCCCACGCGTGCACCCGATCGTAGATGCCGGCGGTACGTCCCGCCGGGCCCAGCATCACCCGCTCGTTGTTGAGCTGGGTGGTGATCAGCTGCCACCCGCCGTTCTCCTCGCCGACCAGCATGTCGGCGGGCACCCGCACGTCGTTGTAGTACGTGGCGTTGGTGTGGTGGGCACCGTCGGACAGGATGACCGGGGTCCACGAAAAACCGGGATCCTTCGTGTCGACGATCAGGATCGAAATGCCCTTGTGCTTGACCGCTTCCGGATCCGTGCGGCAGGCCAGCCAGATGTAGTCGGCGTCGTGGCCACCGGTGGTCCACATCTTCTGGCCGTTCACGATGTATTCGTCGCCCTGGCGTACGGCGGTGGTCCGCAGCGATGCCAGGTCGGTCCCCGCCTCTGGTTCGCTGTAGCCGATCGCGAAGTGCACCTCTCCGGCCAGGATCGCCGGGAGGAACTTTTTCTTCTGCGCCTCGGTGCCGAACTGTTGCAGGGTCGGGCCGACCGTCTGCAACGTCACCGCGGGCAGCGGCACGTCGGCGCGGTGCGCCTCGTTGACGAAGATCGACTGCTCGATCGGGCCGAAGCCCAGGCCGCCGTACTCCTTCGGCCACCCGACCCCCAGCTTGCCGTCGCGGCCCATCCGGCGGATCACCGCACGGTACGCCTCGTTGTGCCGGTCCTGCTCCATCGCCTTCATCTCGTCGGAGGAGATGAGGTTCGAGAAGTAGTGCCGCAGCTCGGCTTGCAGCTGGCGCTGCTCCGGGGTCAGATCGATGAACATTGCGCTCCGCTCGGGTTGTCTCGGTGGCGATGCGCAGCGCCCGGCGTCGCCGCGCCTGCGATCGCCACCAGTTCGAGGCGATGAGATGGCCCGCCCAGCAGACGGGTCAGGTCCTTGATCGCGGAGTAGTACCGGTGCATCGGATAGGTGATGTCCATGCCCATGCCGCCGTGAAGGTGGTGACAGGTCTGCATCATCGGCGGTGCCTGCGAGGTGATCCAATAGCCCAGGACGTCCAGGTCGTCATCGGCGTCCCGGCCCTCCGACAGCCGCCACACGGCCGATTTCGCGACCAAATCGATGGTGCGCGAGACGATGTAGACCTCGGAGAGCTGCGCCGCCACGGTCTGGAAGGTGGACAGCGGCTTGCCGAACTGCTTGCGGTTGGCCACGTAATCCGCGGTGAGGCGCAGCGCCCCGGCCACCAACCCGTCGGCGTAGGCGCCGATCATCGCTAGCGCGAGCTGGTTGACCCGGGGCGCACCCGCGTTCGCCAGCACCCCGGAGCTCTCTACCGCAACGTCGGTGAACGTGACCGTGTACTCGTCCGAACCACTCGACGTCGGGCTGCGCACCAACCCGACACCGTCGGACTGCGGCGATACCACCGCGACCCCGGCGTCGGCCGTCACGACCATCCAATCGGCCTGCTCGGCATACGGCACAGCGACTTTGGTGCCCGACAGCCGCCCGCCCGCCAGGGTGACGCCGGGCCGGTCCGGCAGCGCAGCGCCGGGCTCGTTGAGCGCGGCCGTCAGCACGCCGCCCTCGGCCACCGCACCCAGAAAGCGGTCCTGCTGCTCCTCTGAAGCCAGGTCGAGCAGCGGCACCACGCCAAGGCCCAGCGTCGCCGGCGCCGGCGTGACGGCGCCGCGGCGGCCCACTTCGGTCAGCACCGTGGCGACCTCGGGCAGACCTACACCGTCGCCGCCCAGACGTTCGGGCACCGGAAGCGCCGGCACACCCCCGTCGACCAAGGCCTTCCACGAAAGGTCCCGTTCCAGAACGGATGTGACCACGTCGGCGACAGCCTGCTGCGTCGCGGTGGGATCGAAGTCCATCAGTGGCTCACCGGGCACTGACCCGTGTAGTCGACCTGCCAGTGTTTGATGCCGTTGAGCCAGCCAGAGCGCAGCCGCTCGGGTTCGGCAATCGGCTTCAGGTCCGGCATGTGGTCGGCGACTGCGTTGAAGATCAGGCTGATCGTCATCTTGGCCAGGTTCGCGCCGACGCAGTAGTGCGCGCCGGTGCCACCGAAACCGACGTGCGGATTGGGGTTCCGAAGGATGTCGAAGCTCAAAGGATCCCGGAAAACCTCTTCGTCGAAGTTGGCCGACCGGTAGAACATCACCACCCGCTGGCCTTCCTTGATCTGCACCCCGGACAGCTCGTAGTCCTCCAGGGCGGTGCGCTGGAACGCGGTGACCGGGGTCGCCCAGCGCACGATCTCGTCGGGCGCGGTCTCGGGCCGTTCCCTCTTGAACAGCTCCCACTGCTCCGGGTTCTGCGAGAACGCGATCATGCCGTGTGTGATGGAGTTCCGCGTGGTCTCGTTGCCGGCAACCGCGAGCATCATGACGAAGAACCCGAACTCGTCGTCGGAGAGCTTCTCACCCTCGATGTCGGCCTGGATCAGCTTGGTGACGATGTCGTCGCCGGGGTTTGCGCCCCGCTCCTCGGCCATCTTCATGGCGTACGCGATGATCTCGGCCGACGACGTCGCCGGGTCGACGTGGGCGAACTCGGGATCCTGGTTGCCGGTCATCTCGTTGGACCAGCGGAAGATCTTGTCGCGGTCCTCCTGGGGGACACCCAGCAGACCGGCGATCGCTTGCAGCGGCAGCTCGCACGAGACCTGCTCGACGAAGTCTCCCGAGCCCGCCGCCGCGGCCGTCTTGGCGATGTTCTGTGCGCGGCCGTCCAACTCGTCGCGCAGGCGGCCGATGGCGCGCGGGGTGAAGCCACGGGAGATGATCTTGCGCAACCGGGTGTGGTGCGGGGCGTCCATGTTGAGCATGACGAGTCGCTGCAGGTCGATCTGCTCGCGTGTCATCTCCTGAGGCCAGACCGGGATGGCACAGTCCTGCTGGCTGGAGAAGATGTCGCTGCGCAGCGAGATCTCCTTGACGTCCCGGTGCTTGGTGATGACCCAGTAGCCCTTGTCGCCGAAGCCCCCGGTCCCGCCCGGAACGTCCAGCCAGTAGATCGGCTGGGATTTGCGCAACTCGGCCAACTCGGCGACCGGCAGTCCTTTGAGATTTCTGTCCGGATCGAGAAAGTCGAACCCGGGTGGAAGATTGGGGCTGGGCACGCTGTTTCTCCTCACTGCTCGTGCACATGCTGTTCCTGCGGCTGGCGATCCGGGGCACTAGCTCTCCTAGTGGAGCTCTGTTGCCAGTAAAACACGCCTCCACCGCAGAAAAAAGGCGCCGCAGCATCGTTGCTTGTCATAGTAATGAAACGTGTTCTAGCCTGGCTCCATGGGTAACCCGGTAATCGTCGAAGCCACCCGCAGCCCCATCGGGAAGCGCGCCGGATGGCTGTCAGGACTGCACGCCACCGAGCTGCTGGGCGCGGTGCAGAAGGCAGTGGTACAGAAGGCCGGCGTCTCGTCTGGTTTTCAAGCCGGCGACGTCGAACAGGTCATCGGCGGCTGCGTGACGCAGTACGGCGAGCAGTCGAACAACATCACCCGGGTCAGCTGGCTGGGTGCCGGGCTGCCGGAGCACGTCGGCGCCACCACCGTGGACTGCCAGTGCGGCAGCAGCCAGCAGGCCAACCACCTGATCGCCGGGCTGATCGCGGTCGGCGCCATCGACATCGGCGTCGCGTGCGGGGTCGAGGCGATGAGCCGCGTCGGGCTGGGTGCCAACGCCGGGTCCGACCGCACCATCCTGCGGCCCGAGTCGTGGGACATCGACCTGCCCGACCAGTTCACCGCGGCCGAGCGAATCGCCAAGCGCCGTGGCATCACCCGCGAAGACATCGACCAGTTCGGTTTCGAATCCCAGGCCAAGGCCAAGCAGGCCTGGGAGCAGGGCCGGTTCGATCGCGAGATCTCCCCGATCGTGGCGCCCGCGCTCGACGAGAACAAGCAACCCACGTCGGAGCGGGTGACCATCTCCCGCGACCAGGGCCTGCGCGACACCACGCTGTCGGGGCTGGGCTCGCTCAAGCCGGTCCTCGAGGACGGGATCCACACGGCGGGAACGTCGTCGCAGATCTCCGATGGTGCGGCGGCTGTCCTGTGGATGGACGAGGACAAGGCCAAGGCGCTCGGCCTGCGGCCGCGGGCCCGGATCGTCAGCCAGGCGTTGGTGGGCGCGGAGCCCTACTACCACCTCGACGGCCCGGTGCAGTCGACGGCGAAGGTGCTGGAGAAGGCCGGGATGAAGATGGGCGACATCGACATCGTCGAGATCAACGAGGCGTTCGCCTCGGTGGTGTTGTCGTGGGCGCGGGTGCACGAGCCCGACATGGCCCGGGTCAACGTCAACGGCGGCGCGATCGCGTTGGGCCACCCGGTCGGCTGCACCGGCAGCCGGCTGATCACCACCGCACTGCACGAACTGGAGCGCACCGACCAGAGCACCGCCCTGATCACCATGTGCGCCGGCGGTGCGCTGTCCACCGGCACCATCATCGAGCGCATCTAGCCCGAGCGGTGCTCGTTCCCGAAGAGAGTCGCATCGCCGCGGCGCGCGGCATACATCGATGCGCTAACCAGCCACAACGCCGACGCTGTTCCGTTTGCGAAGGGCTGCACCCGCGTCGAGCAGGGCATCAAGAACGGGTTCTCCGGGCGCCACATGCGGCGCGCCCTCAACCGCGGCCCCCAGTTCCGGATCATCGCCGACACCACACCGCCGGACTACCGCATCGACGGCGACGAGGTTCGCGCGTTCTACGACGTGTTGACCAAGGTGACGTTGGGCGGGCGACGGGTGGCGGCGCGAGTCAACGAGACCTTCGTGATTCCCGTCGAAAGCCCCAGTGGCACGGCGGAAATCCAGCACATCAAGGTCCGCTTTCATCCATTCGTCCAGCGCTAGGAACACCATGCCGAAAGAGAAGCCACGCTCGTTGAACTCACCCTGGGTCGGCCTGCTCATCAAGTACATGGCCAAGGGCAACGCGTGGATCTACCGTCGCAGCAACGGAAAGCTCGGCGGCACTTTCGGCAAGGCTCCGGTCGCGCTGCTCACCACGACGGGCCGCAAGACCGGTGAACCGCGGGTGAGCCCGCTGCTGTACCTGCGCGAGAGGGATCGCGTGGTGTTGGTCGCATCGAAGGGCGGCAGCGACAAGCATCCACTGTGGTACCTCAATCTCAAGGCGAATCCCCAAGTCTTCGTGCAGATCAAGGATGAGGTGTTGCAGTTGCAGGCGCGCGATGCCACCGAGGAGGAGCGCGCAGAATACTGGCCGAAGCTGGAAGCCATGTACCCGTCGTTCGCCGACTACCGGTCGTGGACGGATCGGGTGATCCCCATCGTCATCTGCGACCCCTGAGCGTTTCCCTCCGCGCGTCGAGCGTGAAACCACGGCGAAAAAACGACGAAATCCTCGCCGCTAGTTCACGTTCGGCGAGTACCGCGGCCCGCTATGCCCCGTAGACTGGGACCGGCGGGCGCGCCTTGGCCAGCAGGTCGGCGACGACGGGGCCCAATTCGGCAGGATCCCACTTGGCGCCTCCTTTGTCGATCTGCGGGCCGTGCGCCCAGCCCTCGGCGACACGGATCTTGCCGCCCTCGACCTCGAAGACCTTGCCGGTGACGTCGCGCGACTCGGCGCTGCCCAGCCAGACCACCAGCGGCGAGACGTTCTCCGGTGCCATGGCGTCGAAATCCTGGTCCTGGGTTGCCATCATCTCGGCGAACACCGTCTCGGTCATTCGGGTGCGCGCCGACGGCGCGATCGCGTTGACCGTCACGCCGTAGCGGCCCATCTCGGCGGCGCCGACGAGCGTCATCGCCGCGATGCCGGCCTTGGCGGCGCTGTAGTTGCCCTGCCCGACGCTGCCCTGCAGGCCCGCACCGGAGCTGGTGTTGACGATCCGCGCGTCGACCGCCTTGCCTTCCTTGGACAGCCCGCGCCAGTACGACGCCGCGTGCCGCATCATGGCGAAGTGTCCCTTGAGGTGCACCGCGATGACGGCGTCGAACTCCTCTTCGCTGGTGTTGGCCATCATCCGGTCGCGCACGATGCCGGCGTTGTTGACCACGACGTGCAGGCCGCCGAAGGTCTCGACGGCCGCCCGCACGAGTCCCGCCGCCTGGCCCCAGTCGGCTATGTTGGACCCGTTGACGACGGCTTCCCCACCGGCCGAGGTGATTTCGTCGACGACGCCCTGCGCGACGCTGCCGCCGCCGGCCGGCGAACCGTCCAGGCCCACTCCGATGTCGTTGACCACCACCCGCGCGCCCTCGGCCGCGAAGGCCAGCGCGTGCGCGCGCCCGATACCCCCGCCGGCTCCGGTGACGATGACGACGCGGCCGTCGACCACTCCCATTGTCCGTGCCTCCTCTACTTGACTGCGCTGGCGTTGGTGGTGGCGAGATAGTGCGGCGGTTCGCCGCCGCCGTGCACCTCCAGCGAGGCGCCGCTGATGTAGGACGCCGCGTCCGACGCCAAAAACGCCGCGGCCCAACCGATGTCATCCGGCTTGGCCAAACGGCCCAGGGGCACGTGCTTCGAAATCGCGGCGATCGACTCGGCATCACCGTAGAACAGTTCCGACTGTTCGGTCTCCACCATGCCGACCACGCAGGCGTTCACCCGGACCTTGGGCCCCCACTCCACCGCCAGTGTCTGCGTCAGACTTTCCAGGCCGGCCTTGGCCGCACCGTAGGCCGCGGTCCCGGGCGACGGCCGCCGGCCACTGAGACTGCAGATGTTGACGATCGATCCGCCGCGCTCCTGGCCCTGCATCTTGTCGTTGGCGTACTGCGAAACATACAGCGCACCAATCAGATTGAGCTCGATGATCTTGCGGTTGAAATTTGCGCTGGAATCCGCGGTCAGCACGTACGGCGAACCCCCGGCGTTGTTGACCACCACATCGAGCCTGCCGTGCCGATCGACAATGGAGTCGATCAATGCCCGCACCGCGTCGTCGTCGCGGACGTCGCACGAGTGAAACTCATAGGGCAGACCCTCGGCGGCGCGGCGCGCGCAGGTGACGACGGTCGCGCCCTGCCGGGCGAAAACGGCGCTGACCCCCAGGCCCACCCCTCGAACGCCGCCGGTGACCAGGACGACCCGACCGGCCAATCCCAGACTGATGGCGTCCCCGACAGGGAGGCCTCCTTCGGCGCGGGTCACTGTGCTAGCGTACCAAGCAAGTGCTTGCTTAGGTAGCCACGCCCCCAGGAGCGCCATGCCGATCACATCCACCACCACCGAACCGGGGATAGTCGCGGTCACCGTGGACTTCCCGCCCGTCAACGCCATCCCTTCGCGCGGCTGGTTCGAGCTTGCCGACGCGATCACGGCGGCCGGCGACAGCCCTGAGGCCCACGTGGTGATCCTGCGGGCGGAGGGCCGCGGCTTCAACGCCGGCGTGGATATCAAGGAGATGCAACGCACGAAAGGGTTCACCGCGCTGATCGATGCCAACCGCGGCTGTTTCGCAGCGTTCCGCGCGGTGTACGAATGCGCGGTGCCGGTCGTCGCGGCGGTGAACGGATTCTGCGTCGGCGGCGGGATCGGACTGGTCGGCAACTCCGACGTGATCGTGGCCTCCGAGGACGCCACCTTCGGGCTGCCCGAGGTGGAACGGGGCGCACTGGGCGCGGCGACGCACCTGTCGCGGCTGGTGCCCCAGCACATGATGCGGCGGCTGTTCTTCACCGCGGCCACGGTGGACGCCGCAACCCTGCACCACTTCGGCTCGGTGCATGAGGTGGTGCCGCGTGAACAGCTCGACGAGGCCGCGTTGCGGGTGGCCCGCGACATCGCCGCCAAGGACACCCGCGTCATCCGCGCGGCCAAGGAGGCGCTCAACCTCATCGACGTGCAGCGGGTCAACTCGAGTTACCGTATGGAGCAAGGCTTTACGTTCGAGCTCAACCTCGCCGGGGTCGCCGACGAGCACCGCGACGCGTTTGCCGGCACGACGAAGGGCAAGACGGAGTGACCGACAAGACCACGACGCTGGACGAGGCGGTCGGGCAACTGCGCAGCGGCATGACCATCGGCCTCGGCGGCTGGGGCTCGCGGCGCAAGCCCATGGCGTTCGTGCGGGCCCTGCTGCGCACCGACGTCAAGGACCTGAGCGTGGTCACCTACGGCGGGCCCGACCTGGGGCTGCTGTGCTCGGCCGACAAGGTCCGGCGCGTGTACTACGGCTTCGTGTCGCTGGACTCGCCGCCCTTCTACGACCCCTGGTTCGCCAAGGCGCGCACCAGCGGGGCGATCGAGGCCCGCGAGATGGACGAAGGCATGCTGCGGTGTGGGCTGCAGGCGGCGGCGCAACGGCTGCCGTTCCTGCCGATCCGCGCCGGGCTGGGCAGTTCGGTTCTGGACTTCTGGGAGGGCGAGCTGAGGACCGTGACCAGCCCGTACCCGGCACCCGGCGGCGGCCAGGAGACGCTGCTCGCCATGCCGGCGTTGCGACTGGACGCCGCGTTCGTCCACCTCAACCTCGGTGACAGCCGGGGCAACGCCGCCTACACCGGCATCGACCCCTACTTCGACGACCTCTTCTTGATGGCCGCCGAGCGACGCTACCTGTCGGTGGAACGCCTCGTCTCGACCCAGAAGCTCGTCGAATCGGTTCCCCCGCAAGCGCTGCTGGTTAACCGGATGATGGTCGACGCCGTCGTCGAGGCGCCCGGTGGCGCCCACTTCACCACCGCGGCAACGGATTACGGCCGCGACGAGAAATTCCAGCGGCACTACGCCGAGGCGGCCTCGACGGAGGAGGGCTGGCACGGTTTCGTCCGGACCTACCTGTCGGGCAGCGAGGACGACTACCAGGCGGCGGTCCGGGCATTCGCAGAGGAGGCGTCCGAGTGAGCAGCACCCGCGCCGAGGTGTGCGCGATCGCGTGCGCCGAGTTGTTCCGGGACGCCGGCGAGATCATGGTCAGCCCGATGACCACCATGGCGTCGGTGGGCGCGCGTCTGGCGCGGCTGACTTTCTCCCCCGACATCCTGCTGACCGACGGCGAGGCGCAGCTGCTCGCCGACACCCCGGCGCTGGGCAGGACCGGGCCCGTCGAGGGTTGGATGCCGTTCGGCCGGGTCTTCGAGACCCTGGCCTGGGGACGACGGCACGTGGTGATGGGCGCCAACCAGGTGGATCGCTTCGGCAACCAGAACCTTTCGGCGTTCGGCCCGCTGCAGCGTCCGACCCGGCAGATGTTCGGCGTGCGCGGCGCGCCCGGCAACGCGATCAACCACGCGACCAGCTACTGGGTCGGCAATCACTCCAAGCGGGTGTTCTGCGACGCGGTCGACATCGTCTGCGGCATCGGCTGGGACAAGGTCGACCCGGCCAACCCGGCATTTCGTTTCGCCAACCCCCATCGCGTGGTGTCCAACCTCGGGGTGTTCGACTTCGGCGGACCGGAGCACACCATGCGCGCGGTGTCCCTGCACCCGGGCGTGACGCCCGATGACGTCCGGGAGGCCACCTCGTTTCAGGTGCACGGCCTCGACGGTGCCGGAGAGACCCGGCCGCCGACCGACGACGAGCTGGGGCTGATCCGCGAGGTCATCGATCCGAAGTCGCTGCGCGACCGGGAGATACGCGCATGACCGGACTGCGCACGCCGCTGACCGATCTGGTCGGCGTCGAGCATCCGGTCGTGCAGACCGGAATGGGCTGGGTCGCCGGCGCCAGGCTGGTGTCGGCCACGGCCAACGCGGGCGGCCTCGGCATCCTGGCCTCGGCCACCATGACGCTGGACGAGTTGGCGACGGCCATCGGCAAGGTCAAGGCCGCCACCGACAAGCCGTTCGGGGTGAACATCCGCGCCGACGCCGCCGACGCCGCCGACCGCATCGAGCTGATGATCCGCGAGGGCGTCAAGGTCGCGTCGTTCGCGCTGGCGCCCAAGCAGGAGCTGGTGGCCCGGCTCAAAGAGGCCGGGGTGGTGGTCATCCCGTCGATCGGCGCGGCCAAACACGCGCGCAAGGTCGCGGCATGGGGTGCCGACGCGATGATCGTGCAGGGCGGCGAGGGCGGCGGGCACACCGGACCGGTCGCCACGACCCTGCTGCTGCCCTCGGTGCTGGACGCCGTGGCGGGCACCGGCATCCCGGTGATCGCGGCGGGCGGTTTCTTCGACGGGCGCGGACTGGCCGCCGCGTTGAGCTACGGCGCGGCCGGCGTCGCGATGGGCACGCGGTTTCTGCTCACCTCGGACTCCACCGTGCCCGACGCGGTCAAGCGGCGCTACCTGCAGGCCGCGCTGGACGGCACGGTGGTCACCACGCGCGTCGACGGCATGCCGCACCGCGTTTTGCGGACCGCCCTGGTCGAGAAGCTCGAAAGCGGTTCCCCTGCACGTGGTTTGGTTGCCGCGGTGCGGAACGCCGCCAAGTTCAAGCAGATGTCGCAGATGACCTGGCGCTCGATGATCACCGACGGCCTGGCCATGCGCCGCGACAAAGAGTTGACCTGGTCGCAGGTGCTGATGGCGGCGAACACCCCGATGCTGCTCAAAGCCGGCCTGGTCGAGGGCAACACCGAGGCGGGAGTGCTGGCCTCGGGCCAGGTGGCCGGCATCCTGGAGGATCTGCCGTCGTGCGCCGAACTGATCGAGTCCATCGTGCGGGATGCGATCACGCACCTGCAGTCGGCGTCCGTTTTCGTGCAGTGACCGCTCACCCGCGATTCAGGACTCGACGACCAGCAGCGTGTGCCCGCTCGGGTCGCGGAACCAGAACATCGGCGGGACCGACTCGCCCATTCGCGACACCTGCGCGTCGACGTCGGCGCCGAGTGCGGCCATCGCCGCATGGGTGGCGTCGACGTCGCTCGTGGACGACGTGACACCGGTGTTGGTCGGTTGCACCGGTCCGGCGTCCGACGGCGGCGGAGCCAGCGCGATGCCGGTCGTGGGCGTCAGCGGCAGCGCCGCAGGCTCGCGCGATGTCCTGGCAGCCGGCCCACCCGCTGTAAGTCGGCCGCTGGGGCCAGCCGTCCGGGGAGTCCTGCCATTCTTCTTGGCGGCCGTACGGCAGTAGATCGATCAACGCGAACGAGTGGCTGAACTGTTCAGTTCGCGCTGCCACACCCGCTCGTCCACAACCGACGGCAATGCTGCGGAGCTCGCGATGCCACCTACGATCTCGATGTTCACAGCGTCAACATGGCAATGTGGACACCGTACACTTTCAGCCCGAGAAGGATCAAGCGTGGCCACCTTGAAGACCGGCTATCACCATGGGGATCTGCGCACCGCGTTGATCGACGCTGGGCTGTACCTCACCCGAGCCGGAGGGCCCGAAGCGCTCACCCTTCGGGAAGCGACTCGGCGAGTGGGGGTTTCGCCCAACGCCGCCTATCGCCACTTCGCCGATCGCGAGGCCCTGCTCGGCGCTGTCGCCACCGAGATCCAGCACCGGATAGCGGCGCGGACGCAAAGCTTCACGCGCCGGCGCGGCTCGACCCGGCCGCAGGCGGTCGATCGGCTCCGCGCGGTCGGGCTCGGCTACATCAAATTCGCACTCGACGAGCCGGGGTGGTTCACCGTGGCCTTTTTCGGAGCCGATTCCCCGACCCGCGAGACCGCCGGCGCGCCACCGTATGTGGCGTTGGTCGAGGCGCTAGATGCGATGTCGGAGGCGGGAATGCTGTCCCCCGAGCGACGCGAAGGCGCCGAATGGCCCTGCTGGTCGGCGGTGCACGGATTCGCCGAGCTTGCCCTGCGCGGACCACTGCGTCACGCCGGTCGCCGCCGGGTCGAGGCGCTGGCGGAACGCACGGTCGATGACATCATCGCCGGCGTGACCGCGTCAGCGAATCGCGACGCTGGCTAGTGGTCTTGCCCGTTAATCCGTCGGGCCCGTTCGCTGGGGTGTCGAGACTGCGGTGGCAGCGCCGAAACGCGAAAAAAGTAGCGCTGAGCACA
>NZ_JBMIOP010000144.1:0-50219 GCF_049197365.1 Mycobacterium sp. THU-M104 | reverse complement strand
TGTTTGGCCCGCCGCCGCTCGGTCTCGTCGATGGCCTCTTTCATCGAATCGGTGATGGTGTCGGCATACATGTGCACTTCCCCGGAGACGTTGCGGGCGGCGCGCCCGATCGTCTGGATCAGGCTGCGCGACGAGCGCAGAAACCCCTCCTTGTCGGCGTCGAGGATCGCCACCAGCGCCACCTCCGGCAGGTCCAGGCCCTCGCGGAGAAGGTTGATGCCCACCAGCACGTCGTATTCGCCCAACCGCAGCTGGCGCAGCAGTTCGACGCGGCGCAACGTGTCGACCTCGGAGTGCAGGTAGCGCACCCGGATGCCCATCTCGAGCAGATAATCGGTGAGGTCCTCGGCCATCTTTTTGGTCAGGGTGGTCACCAGCACCCGCTGGTCGGCGTCGGTGCGTTTGCGGATCTCGCCGATGAGGTCGTCGATCTGGCCCTTGGTCGGCTTGACCACCACCTTGGGGTCCACCAGGCCGGTGGGGCGGATCACCTGCTCGACGAACTCGCCGCCGGACTGACTCAGCTCGTAGGGGCCGGGCGTCGCCGACAGGTACACCGTCTGCCCGATCCGGCCGGCGAACTCCTCCCAGGTCAGCGGTCGATTGTCGACTGCGGAGGGCAACCGGAACCCGTATTCCACCAGATTTCGCTTGCGGGACATGTCGCCCTCGTACATGCCGCCGATCTGCGGCACGGTGACGTGCGACTCGTCGATGACGAGCAGGAAGTCCTCCGGGAAGTAGTCCAGTAGCGTCGCCGGCGCCGAACCCGCCGGCCGGCCGTCGATATGGCGGGAGTAGTTCTCGATTCCGGAGCAGAAACCGACCTGGCGCATCATCTCGATGTCGTAGTTGGTGCGCATCCGCAGCCGCTGGGCCTCCAGCAGCTTGCCCTGCCCTTCCAGCTCGGCGAGCCGCTCGGCGAGCTCCTCCTCGATGGTGCGGATCGCCTGGGACATCCGCTCGGGACCGGCCACATAGTGGGTGGCCGGGAAGATGCGCAACGAGTCGACCTGGCGGATCACCTCACCGGTCAGCGGATGCAGGTAGTACAGCGCCTCGATCTCGTCGCCGAAGAATTCGACCCGGACCGCCAGCTCCTCGTAGGACGGGATGATCTCCATCGTGTCGCCCCGCACCCGGAACGAGCCACGGGTGAACGACAGGTCGTTGCGGGTGTACTGGACGTCGACCAGCAGCCGCAGCAGGGCGTCGCGGGCCACCTCGGTGCCGACCTCCAGTTCCACGGAGCGGTCCAGGTAGGACTGCGGCGTCCCCAGGCCATAGATGCACGACACCGACGCCACCACCACCACGTCGCGTCGCGACAGCAGCGACGACGTCGCGGAGTGCCGCAACCGCTCGACGTCGTCGTTGATGGAGCTGTCCTTCTCGATGTAGGTGTCGGTCTGCGCGATGTAGGCCTCCGGCTGGTAGTAGTCGTAGTACGACACAAAGTACTCGACAGCGTTGTGCGGAAACATCTCTCGCAGCTCGTTGGCGAGCTGCGCGGCCAGCGTCTTGTTCGGCGCCATCACCAGGGTGGGCCGCTGCAGCCGCTCGATGAGCCAGGCGGTGGTTGCCGATTTACCCGTGCCGGTGGCGCCGAGCAGCACCACGTCGCGTTCGCCGGCCCGGATGCGCCGTTCCAGCTCGTTGATGGCCGCCGGCTGATCGCCGGCCGGTTCATGCGGACTGACCACCTCGAAGCGCGCCCCGCTGCGCACCACGTCCTCGACCGCACGGTATTGCGAGTGCGCGACGACCGGGTGCTCGGTAGCAAAAGCCATATGACCAGGGTAGAGCGACCCACCGACATCTGGCCGCCGCGATCCGCGGACCGGCTGTCCCGTCGCTGGTCCGGTCCAATGATCAGCTCGTGCCGCGGACCGTTAGGGTCAAACCATCCACGCGCCCAAGCACGAGACGTTCGACCTGATCGCCCGCACCAACACCGACCCCAAGGGCATGGTGCGGGCCGTCGACGAGTACGCGGTGCACCCGTGGGGCCTGTATGTCGCCCGGCCCACCCCGGGCCGGGCCCAGTTCTCCTACCTGGAGTCATGGCTGCTGCCGTCACTGGGGCTGCGCGCCACCGTGTTCCACTTCAATCCCGGCTACGAACGCGACCAGGACTACTACCTCGACGTGGGCGACTGCGTCCCCGGCCCGCAGGTGTGGCATTGCGAGGACCACTACCTCGACATCGAGGTCCGCACCGGGGCGCGGGCCGCGCTGCTCGATGTCGACGAACTGCTCGACGCGGTCCGCCATGGCCTGCTGAGCCCGGAGGCCGCCGAGCGGGCGGTGCGACACGCGGTGGACGCAGTCGACGGGCTGGCCCGCAACGGCTATGACCTGTCCCGCTGGGTGGCCGGCAAAGGCATGCGCCTCACCTGGCGCGGGCGTTCACGATGACTTCTCCGCGCAGCACCGCCAGGACCACTAGCGCCCGGATCGAGGCCGCCAGCCGACACCCTCGGCCCACTCCCATGCCCGCGGGTAGGCGTCGAAGAGCCAGGGCTGCATGGCGTCGGCGTAGCGCGCGACGTCCCCGTGCGCGCTGTTGTCGGCCGCACGCGTGACGCCCAGGTACTCCTCGCGCACCCCGGGGTCGGCCACCAGCCAGTCGGCGAACAGCAGGGCGAACTGCTGTCCAGGCCAGCCGTCCACCCGGATGTGCACGGTGGTCGGCCGGCCGGGATCGGCCGAGGCGTGAATCCGCTTCTGCCACAACGCCGGATCGTCGCTGTGATCGAAACACTCCATGGTGCTGCGGGCCTCGGCCCGCGGAACGTCGCCGGTGATGTCCTCGATGCGCGGGTAGCCGGCAGACAACAACGGCACGGCGAGCTCGTCGGCCACCGCGAGCGACTCGACGGTGATCTGCATGTCGATGACGTCCGTGGCGTACCAGGCGGGATCCCCGGACAACACCGTGGACCCGACGTGGTCGACCCGCAACGCCTTGTGGCCGCACGTGGTCTTCAGGCGGTTGGCGATCCGCCGAGCCTGTTCCGGCCACGTCGGGTCGGCCGGTACCAACCGCGCGGGGGCGCGCACGGTTCGGCGCGCGGTCAGGTTGTGGGCGAACGGCAGGATCCGGTCATTCCAGACGTCGCGAGCCCGTCGCTTCAGGTCCGCCGGATTGCCGGAGTTGTCCAGCCAGACATCGGCGACCGCGCGGCGCTGCTCGTCGTCGGCCTGCGCGGCGATCCGGGCGCGGGCGTCCTGTTCGGCCATGCCGCGCTGCTCCACCAGCCGCCGCACCCGCACCTCGACGTCCGCGTGCACCACGACGACCAGCGGGAACAGCGGGGCCATCCCGGATTCCACCAGCAGCGGTATGTCCTCGATGACAACAACGTCACCGGAAGCATCCGCCACCCCCGCAATGATCTCCGCGCGCCGCCTGGCGACCAGCGGGTGCACGATCCCGTTGAGTGTCGTGCGCGCGTCGTCGTCACGAAAAGCCTTGGCAGCTAAGGCCGGGCGGTCCAGTGCGCCGTCGGGCAGCAGGATGTCCGCCCCGAATGCGGCGACGAGGTCGGCCAGGCCTTCGGTGCCAGGTTCGACCACCTCGCGCGCGATCACGTCCCCGTCGACGATGACCGCGCCGCACTGGGCGAACGTGGCGGACAGCGCCGACTTGCCGGCGCCGATGCCGCCAGTCAACCCGATGCGCAGCATCAGCGAGCGCTGTCAGGCGTTGCCGGCGAGCTTTTCCCGCAGGGCGGCCAACTGGGCGTCGCTGGCCAGCGACCCGCCAGCGGACTTCGCCGAGGACGTATCGGTGCCCGGCGACTGGTCGCCACCGGCGTGACCGGCCTCCTCGGCCGCGGCGAACTTCTCCATCTGCGCGGTGTGCATCTTGTGCTGGCGCTCGGCCTCGGCGTAGCGGGCCTCCCACTCGGCGCGTTGCTTGTCGAATCCCTCGAGCCACTCGTTGGTGTCGGCGTCGAAGCCCTCCGGGAAGATGTAGTTGCCCTGCTCGTCGTAGCTGTCGGCCATGCCGTACTTCGCCGGGTCGAATTCCTCGGTGTAATCCTCGTTGGCCTGTTTGAGCGACAACGAGATCCGACGGCGGTCCAGGTCGATGTCGATGACCTTGACCATCGCGTCGTCGCCGACGGAGACCACCTGGTCGGGCACCTCGACATGGCGCTCGGCCAGCTCGGAGATGTGCACCAGGCCCTCGATGCCCTCCTCGACGCGGACGAACGCGCCGAACGGCACCAGCTTGGTGACCTTGCCCGGCACGATCTGACCGATGGCGTGGGTGCGGGCGAAGTGGCGCCACGGGTCTTCTTGGGTCGCCTTGAGCGACAACGAAACCCGCTCGCGGTCCATGTCGACGTCGAGCACCTCGACGGTGACCTCGTCGCCGACCTGGACCACCTCCGACGGGTGGTCGATGTGCTTCCAGGACAGTTCGGAGACGTGCACCAGACCGTCGACACCGCCGAGGTCGACGAACGCGCCGAAGTTGACGATGGAAGAGACCACACCCTTGCGGATGGTGCCCTTCTGCAGCGCGTTGAGGAATTCGCTGCGCACCTCGGACTGGGTCTGCTCGAGCCAGGCCCGCCGCGACAGCACCACGTTGTTGCGGTTCTTGTCCAGCTCGATGATCTTGGCCTCGATCTCCTTGCCGATGTAGGGCTGCAGATCGCGGACTCGGCGCATCTCGACCAGCGAGGCGGGCAGGAAGCCGCGCAGCCCGATGTCGAGGATCAGGCCGCCCTTGACGACCTCGATGACGGTGCCCTTGACGGCCTCGTCCTTCTCCTTTAGCGCCTCGATGGTGCCCCAGGCGCGCTCGTACTGCGCGCGCTTCTTGGACAGGATCAGCCGGCCCTCTTTGTCCTCCTTGGTGAGAACCAGGGCCTCGACCTCGTCGCCGACGGAAACGACCTCGCTGGGGTCGACGTCGTGCTTGATGGAGAGCTCGCGGGCGGGGATCACGCCCTCGGTCTTGTAGCCGATGTCGAGGAGGACCTCGTCCCGGTCAACTTTGACAATGGTGCCTTCGACGATGTCGCCATCGTTGAAGTACTTGATCGTTTTGTCGATGGCGGCGAGAAAATCCTCGCTGGAGCCTATGTCGTTGACGGCTACTTGCGGCGAGGTGACGGCGGGACTCGGCATGTGGTGGGTTGCTCCGGACAGGTTGGGTCGTAGGGACAAAATCGCAATTTTACCTCCACGAGGCTACTCGACAGGGCGCACGCTGGACAAACCGGTTAGTGCCCGCATTAGGTCAGGGGCGCATCTGGTGCCGTCCTCTTGGCAGTGATCCCCCGGGCGCTACATCGAGTCGCTGATCAGCGGCGGTACTTGCCCGCCCCGTGCAGGGCTCCTGATACGACGTGGCGGCCGCCGCCCCGCGCTGGCAGGGCGAAAGCTGGCAAGCAATTGACGCTCGACGCGGTAGGTGATGCGCGGCACGATGGCCTTGAGGATTCAATCCTGCTTGGCAAGTCACGACAGCTCCAGTACTTGGAAGCCTGGCCGAACAGCCGCTATCCGCTTGTAGTCGCGGTCCCGGTGCAACACGCCGACCTCGTGGTGGATTGCAGTTTCGGCGATAAAGAGGTCGGGGATCGGCGTTCGGTGCCACATGCCGCGGTGGTGGGCTAGGTCGCGCTGAAGCCGGCGAACTCGCTCGAAGATGTCCGCGGGCGCGCGAAGCACATGGTAGGCACGCAACGACGTCTGCTGGTTGTCGTAGTCTGTCGCCGACCGGGCCGAATACAACCATTCGAGTTCACCGATATCACAGATAGCGAGGTCGGCTAGATCAATGCCCGCTGGTGGCGTCTCGCCGGCGAGGAGTCGCACGTGAGCACTCTTGTCGAGAATCCACGTCGTCATCGCCATGCCTCATCCGACAGCAGCACATCGACGTCTATGTGCTTGCCGGCGTGCGCGATGTGCTCGACGATCCGTCCGCGCCTCGCCGCCGCGGACTCCTCGGCCCGGGTCACCAATTGACGGAGTGCGCGCTCGACAGTTGCCCGCAAGGTTTCCCCGGTGATGGCCTGGGCGGCTTCTACGAGATCTTCGTCAAGCTCGATTGTGGTCCTTTTTACCGACATAATGTACATATTATCAAATCATATGTACATATAGCGGTGATCCCCGTCAGACTTCAGGCTCCGTCCGGCGTGGGACACCGCGGGCCCGCACGCCCCGATCTGGACCCAACGGCCATCCTTCACCGGTGGTGCACCTCCTCGTCGCTGTGAGCCGGTCAACTGTGAGCAGTATCGGCTACGACACCGACAATTTTGCCGGCGAGTTCGGTGCGGGTGAATACCCGCACCACGACTGCGCGATCCTCGTCAGAACCTGGCGATCAGGACGACCCCGCACACCATGAGCGCGCCCCCGACAGCCCGCCAGAGGTTGATGGGGTGGGGATCGAGCCGCAGCCAGCCGAAATGGTCGACAACCAAGGACATGATGAGCGCCGACGTGACCGTGATGCCCATGAACGTTCCGGCCCCGACCCTGTTGACCAGCGTGAGGCCCGCGTAGACCTGGACGGCACCGACGAGCCCGCCGATGACCGCCCACCAGGGCATCGACGCGACGTCCTCGGCGCTCGGCAGCGGCCTGCGCATGATCAGGAACGCCGCCACGAAGAAGACCGTGATCACCGCGAACGACACCGCCGAGGCCAGCCACGGGTTGATGAGATGCTTGAAAAGCTGCCCGTTCATGGCGGCGCCGCAGGTCTGCAACGCGCCGCCGAGAACGATGAGCGGAATCATCCAGATCGGGTTCAGGGGGCTCCTAATGCGCGGCGGCATCCCACGAGCGACCGTAGCCCACCGACACCTCCAGGGGGACGTCCAGCGGGTAGGCGCCGCCCATGTGCTCGCGCGCCAGCGCCTCGACCCGTTCGCGCTCGCCGGGGGCGATCTCGAACAGCAGCTCGTCGTGTACCTGCAGCAGCATCCGCGACGACAGGCCGGCCTCCTTGAGCGCCTTGTCCATGCGGATCATCGCCACTTTGATGATGTCGGCCGCGCTGCCCTGGATCGGCGCGTTCAGCGCGGCGCGTTCGGCGGCCTCCCGCACCTGACGATTGCTGCTGTCCAGTTCGGGCAGGTAGCGCCGGCGGCCGAACACGGTGGAGGTGTAGCCGTCCTTGCGGGCTTGTTCGACGACGGCATGCAGGTAGTCGCGCACCCCGCCGAAGCGGGCGAAGTACTGGTCCATCTGGACCTTCGCCTCCTCGGTGGAGATTTTGAGCTGAGCGGACAGCCCGTAGGCGCTCAGCCCGTAGGCCAGCCCGTAGGACATGGCCTTGACCCGGCGGCGCAACTCGGCGGTGACCTCCTCGATCGGCACGCCGAACGCGCGGGAGGCCACGAACGAATGCAGGTCCTCACCGGTGTTGAACGCCTCGATCAGTCCCTCGTCGCGGGACAGGTGCGCCATGATCCGCATCTCGATCTGGCTGTAGTCGGCGGTCATCAGTTCGGCGAACGGCCCGTCCGGGCCGTTCCCGACGACGAACGCCTCACGGATCTGGCGGCCGGCGTCGGTGCGGATCGGGATGTTCTGCAGGTTGGGTTCGGTCGATGACAGCCGGCCGGTCGCCGCGATCGTCTGGTTGAACGTGGTATGGATCCGCCCATCGGCGGCCACCGCATTCAGCAGCCCGTCGACCGTCACCTTCAGCCGGGTGACGTCCCGGTGGGCCAGCAGGTGCTGCAGGAACGGGTGGCCGGTCTTTTCGAAAAGACCCTGCACAGCGTCCGCATCCGTGGTGTAGCCGGTCTTGGTCCGCTTGGTCTTGGGCATGCCCAGCTCGTCGAACAGCACGACCTGCAGCTGTTTGGGCGAGCCCAGGTTGATCTGCTTGCCGATCACGGCGTAGGCAGCCTCGGCGGCGCCGCGGATCTGGTCACCGAACCGGCTTTGCAAATCGTGCAGCATGTCCAGGTCCACGGCGATGCCGGCGCGTTCCATCTCCGCGAGCACCTGCTGCACCGGCAACTCCATGCCGGCCAGCAGTGTGATGGAGTCGATGCGTTCCAGCTCGGCGTCCAGCGCGTCGGCGAGGTCCATCACCGCCCGGGCGCGCACGATCAGGGCCTCAACGGCCTGCTCGTCGACGGCCTCGACGTCATCGAGAAGTGACAGTTGCTGCTGCTCAGCGGTTTCCGAGCGCAACTCACGCCGCAGGTAGCGAAGCGAGAGGTCGTCCAGGGTGAAGCTGCGCTGTCCCGGGCGTACCAGGTAGGCCGCCAGCGCGGTGTCGGAGGTGACACCGCGCAACGTCCACCCCCGGCCCACGAGGTCGTGCAGGGCCAGTTTCGCCTCGTGCAGCGCCTTGGGCTGGGCCGGGTCTGCCAGCCAGGCCGCCAGCGCGGCGTCGTCCTCGGGGGTCACCGCCGTGGTGTCGATGAAGCAGCCTTCCCCGTCGGCGGCGGCGATCGCCAGCGCGGTGGCGTCCCCGCCGTGCGGAAGATGGGTGCCTGCGACGGCCAGCCCGGCCCGACGCCCATCGTGGGCGTGCCCGGCCAGCCACCGCCCCACCGTGCCGGGCTCCAGCGCGCCGCCGTGCACGTCGAAACCCTCGTCGACTTCGGGCTCGACCGCGGCCAGGGTGTCGAACAGCCGGTCCCGCAGCACCCGGAACTCGAGGTCGTCGAAGAGCCGGTGGATGTGGTCGCGATCCCATGGCTGCAGCCGTAGCGTGTCCGGCGTCTGGGCCAGCGGTACGTCGCGCACCAGCTCGGTGAGTTCGCGGTTGCGCACCACGGAGGCCAGGTTGGCCCGCAGCGCGTCGCCCACCTTGCCGCGCACCGCATCGACGTTGTCGACCAGGCCCTGCAGCGAGCTGTATTCGGTGATCCACTTGGTGGCGGTCTTCTCCCCCACCCCGGGAATGCCGGGCAGGTTGTCGCTGGGGTCGCCGCGCAGCGCGGCGAAGTCGGGATACTGCGCGGGTGTGAGCCCGTACTTCTCGACGACGGCCGCGGGCGTGAAGCGGGTCAGTTCGCTGACCCCCTTGCGCGGGTACAGAACGGTCACGTCGTCGGTGACCAGCTGCAGGGAGTCACGGTCCCCGGTGACCACCAACACCCGGTAGCCCTCGTCAGCCGCCTGGGTGGCCAGCGTCGCGATGAGGTCGTCGGCCTCGAACCCGGGCTCGGCGACGACTGTGATGCCCAGCGCCCCCAGCACTTCCTTGGTGATGTCGATCTGGCCCCGGAATTCGTCGGGGGTCGCCGAGCGGTTGGCCTTGTATTCGGGATAGCGCTCGGACCGGAACGTCTCCCGGGACACGTCGAACGCCGCGGCGATATGCGTCGGCGCCTCGGCGCGCAGCAGGTTGATCAGCATGGCGGTGAAGCCGTACACCGCGTTGGTGGTGAGCCCGCCGCGGGTTTTGAAGTTCTCGGCGGGCAGCGCGTAGAACGCCCGGTACGCCAGCGAATTGCCGTCGAGCAACATCAGCGTCGGCCTGGTCGTGTCCTCGCCGACGGTACTCACGGCTCACACTCTAGGCATCCGGGGTGACGCGGCCCCGCCCCGCCGCAGAACTGCAACACGTTTCAGTTTCATGCCCGCCCTGGGTACGCTGGCACGGTGTCAGAGGTCATCCGCCAAGAACCGGCGATCGATGGATGGTTTGCCACCGACAGCTCCGGCAACGCCTATCTGATCGGCTCCCGGTGCCCCGACTGCGGCACCTACGTCTTCCCGCCTGCCCCATCGGAGGGCCGGACCGACAACTGCCCCAACCCGGCGTGCACCGGCGACACGCTGGAGTCGGTCGCGCTGTCGAGGCGGGGAACGCTGTGGAGCTACACCGAGAACCGGTATGCCCCGCCCCCGCCCTATCCCGCCACGGACCCCTTCGAGCCGTTCGCCATCGCCGCGGTGCAGCTGGCCGACGAGGGACTGATCGTGCTGGGCAAGGTCGTCGAGGGCACACTGGCGGCCAACCTGAAGGTCGGCATGGAGATGGAGCTGACCACGATGCCGCTTTACGTTGACGACAACGGCGTCGAGCGCGTCGTGCACGCGTGGAAGGTCGGCTTGTGACTACGCCCGAACCCGTCTACATCCTGGGCGCCGGGATGCACCCCTGGGGCAAATGGGGCCGCGACTTCACCGAATACGGGGTGCTCGCCGCTCGGGCCGCTCTCGGCGAAGCGGGCCTGGACTGGCGCCAGATCCAGCTGGTGGCCGGCGCGGACACCATTCGCAACGGCTACCCGGGCTTCATCGCCGGGTCGACGTTCGCGCAGAAGCTGGGGTGGACCGGGATCCCGGTCAGCTCCAGCTACGCCGCGTGTGCCAGCGGCTCGCAGGCCCTGCAGAGCGCCCGCGCCCACATCTTGGCCGGCTTCTGCGACGTCGCGCTGGTGATCGGCGCCGACACCACCCCCAAGGGCGCGTTCGCCCCGGTCGGCGGGGAACGCAGGAACGACCCCGACTGGCAGCGTTTTCACCTGATCGGGGCGAGCAACCCGGTGTATTTCGCGCTGCTCGCGCGGCGACGCATGGACGTTTACGGCGCCACGCTCGAGGACTTCGCGCAGGTGAAGGTCAAGAACTCCCGGCACGGACTGCAGAACCCCAACGCCCGGTACCGCAAAGAGGTGTCGGTCGAGGAGGTGCTGGCCAGCGCGGTGGTCGCCGACCCGCTGCGGCTGCTGGACATCTGCGCGACCTCCGACGGCGCCGCAGCCCTGGTCGTGGCCGGCGCCGACTTCGCGCGCAAGCACCTCGGCTCGCTCGACGGCGTGCCGTCGGTGCGCGCGGTCAGCACGGTGACCCCGCGCTACCCCCAGCATCTGCCCGAATTGCCCGACATCGCAACGGATTCCACGGCGGTAGCGCCGGCTCCGGAGCGGGTGTTCAAAGACCAGATCCTCGATGCGGCCTACGCCGAAGCGGGCATCGGCCCCCAGGACGTCAGCCTGGCCGAGGTCTACGACCTGTCCACCGCGCTGGAGCTCGACTGGTACGAGCACTTGGGGTTGTGCCCTCGAGGTGAAGCCGAGGCACTGCTGCGTAGCGGCGCGACGACCCTCGGCGGCAGGGTCCCGGTCAACCCCTCAGGCGGCCTGGCCTGCTTCGGTGAAGCCATCCCCGCCCAGGCGATCGCGCAGGTCTGCGAGCTGACCTGGCAGCTGCGGGGTCAGGCGACGGGCCGGCAGGTGGAGAACGCCACGGTCGGCATCACCGCCAACCAGGGGCTGTTCGGGCACGGCTCCTCGGTGATCGTGGCCCGCTGACCTTCGCTCGCCGAAAGAAGTTCGCCGGCGGAAACTAGTCCTGGGTGTCGAGGGTTTCCAGCACCACTTCGGCGACCCGCTTCATCGTCGTGCGCCGGTCCATGGCGGCACGCTGGATCCACTTGAACGCCTCGGGCTCGGTCATGCCCTGCTTGGCCTGGAGCAGGCCCTTGGCACGCTCCACGAGCTTGCGCGTCTCCAGCCGGTCGGACAAGGACGCCACTTCGGTTTCCAGCGCGGTGATCTCGCCGAACCGGCTGACGGCCAATTCGATGGCCGGAACCAGGTCGCTGGCGGTGAACGGCTTCACCAGGTAGGCCATGGCCCCGGCGTCGCGGGCCCGCTCGACGAGGTCGCGCTGGCTGAACGCGGTCAGCACCACGATGGGGGCGATGCGCTTGCTGGCGATCTCCGACGCCGCGTCGATGCCGTCGCGCCGCGGCATCTTGACGTCCATGATGACCAGGTCGGGCTTGCACCGTTCGGCCAGTTCGACGGCCTCCTGGCCGTCGCCTGCCTCGCCGGCGATCTCGTAACCCTCCTCCCGCAACATCTCGGACAGGTCCATCCGGATGAGCGCCTCGTCTTCGGCGATCAGCACCCGGCGCGGCACTGCGGCGTGGTGGTCGGTCGTGCGGCCTGTCATGACCGTCATTCTGTCGCGGCCTGCTGTGCTCACCGACGTCGGGGGCGTCGAGAACCTGGGGCGGCACCGATCCTCTAGGGTGAGACGCTCCCTTAAGGTAGAACACGGATCTTCGCTGAACGACACGCCCTCGTATCCCAACTGGCAGAGGAAACGGACTCAAAACCCGTCCAGTGTGGGTTCGAATCCCACCGAGGGCACTCGGGCCTCGAAGGCTCGGCCCTGGGCTTTTGCCCGCTACGACGGCTAGGCTTCGAACGTGGTGCCCAAGAAATGCGGCGCCCCACGGCCGTCGGATGGGACGTCGCGACGCCCGGACTGTGTGGCCGCAGTGCGGGCCAAGAACCGCGACCGCAGCCGGCACTACGCCGACAGCGCCGCGCGACGGGCGCGGGTGCTCAAGATCACCGCCGCGCTGGCTGTGCTGGTCAGCGCGAGCTTCGCCCTCGTGCAAGTGCTCAGCGGGACCTGGAGCTGGCAGGTCAGCGGCATCAACCTCGCCGCCGCCGCCGTGTTCGCGTTCGTGCCGTGGTTGCACCGCTTCGGCGACGTGGTTGCACCGCTCACCTTTATCGGCGCGGCCTACGTGTCGGTCTTCGCCACGTGCTGGGACGTGGGCACCGGTTCGGGGTCCCAACTGTTCTTCCTGGTCGGCGCCTGTCTGGTGGTGTTGATGCTGGGCATCGAGCACATCGTCCTGGCCTCGGGCGTGGCCGCGGTCTCCGCCGGCCTGATCATCGCCCTGGAGTTCCTCGTCCCGGACGACACCGGGTTGCAGCCCGAATGGGTGCAGTCGATGGGCTTCGTCGTCACGTCCGTCGCCGCCGTGGTGATGGTGGTGGTGACCGTCTGGTTCGCCTTGCGTGACACCGCACGTGCCGAGGTCGCCATGGAAGCCGAGTACGAGCGCTCCGAGGCCCTGCTGGCCAACATGCTGCCGGCCAGCATCGCCGACCGGCTCAAAGAGTCCGGGCACGGCGTCATCGCCGACAAGTACGACGACGCCACGGTCCTGTTCGCGGACATCGTCGGCTTCACCGAACGCGCAAGTAGCACCGCGCCGGCCGACCTGGTGCGCTTCCTGGACCGTCTGTACAGCGCCTTCGACGCGCTGGTGGACAAGCACGGGCTGGAAAAGATCAAAGTCAGCGGCGACTCCTACATGGTGGTGAGCGGCGTCCCGCGGCCTCGGCCCGATCACGTTCGGGCGCTGGCGGATTGCGCGCTCGAGATGTCCGGTGTCGCCGCCGGGATGAAGGATCCGCACGGCATGCCGGTGCCGCTGCGGATGGGCCTGGCGTGCGGCCCCGTGGTCGCCGGGGTGGTGGGTTCGCGGCGGTTCTTCTATGACGTGTGGGGTGACGCGGTCAACGTCGCCTCCCGGATGGAGTCCACCGATCCGGTGGGAAGGATTCAGGTGCCCGAATCGATCTACGCCCGACTCAAGGACGAGTTCGTGCTCTACGAGCGCGGGCACGTCGACGTCAAGGGCAAGGGCGTCATGCGCACCTGGTATCTCAGCGGGCGCAAGGCGACTGCCGACAATTCCGGCAATCGTCTTGCGGAGGAAACACACTCGGCACGGGTGTAGGCCGGGTTACCCTATCCTCGAACGGGCGTCTGTGTCAGACTGCGGCCATGCAAACTACTCCTGGAACCGCCGCCGTTCCGAGCTTGTTGCCGCATCTGTGGAAATCGACGCTGACATCGGGAATTCTGTCGCTGGTCCTGGGCGGCCTGATCCTGGCGTGGCCGGGCAGAACGGTATTCTTGGCCGCCATTCTCTTCGGCATCTATCTGCTGGTCACCGGCATCGCCCAGGTGATCTTCGCGTTCAGCCTGCACGTGTCGGCGGGGAGCCGTGTTTTGCTGTTCATCAGCGGGACGGCGTCGCTGATCCTCGCGGTGCTGGCGTTCCGTCACTTCGGAAAAGACGATCTGACCGCGATCTGGTTGCTGGCCATCTGGATTGGCATAGGTTTCATCTTCCGCGGTGTCGCCACGTCGATTTCGGCGATCAGCGATCCGAATCTGCCGGGACGGGCATGGTCGATCTTCATCGGTGTGATCAGCCTGCTGGCCGGCATCGTCGTGCTGGCTTCGCCGTTCGCGTCGATCGTCACCCTGGCGCTCGTTGTCGGTGTCTGGTTCGTGGTCATCGGCGTGTTCGAGATCGTGTCGTCGTTCGGCATCCGTAAGGCGTCGAAAAACCTCAGCTCGTGAGAGCCGGCCTACGTGCAGGTAGCCCCGGCGCTGTCCAACTACTACACTTTGTCGTAACCGGCTGACCGGCCCTAGACCCTCTGGGAGATGACCCATGAATGTCGTCGACATTTCGCGGTGGCAGTTCGGTATCGTCACCGTCTACCACTTCATCTTCGTGCCGCTCACCATCGGACTGGCCCCGTTGATCGCCGTGATGCAGACGGTGTGGGTGGCGACCGGTAACACTGCGTGGTATCGCCTCACCAAGTTCTTCGGCAAGTTGTTCCTGATCAACTTCGCCATCGGCGTGGCGACCGGGATCGTGCAGGAATTCCAGTTCGGCATGAACTGGTCGGAGTACTCGCGTTTCGTCGGCGACATCTTCGGAGCTCCGCTGGCGATGGAAGGCCTGTTCGCGTTCTTCTTCGAGTCCACCTTCATCGGGTTGTGGATCTTCGGATGGAACCGGCTGCCCAAACTGGTCCACCTGGCCTGCATCTGGATCGTCGCGTTCGGCGTCAACGCGTCCGCGTTCTTCATCCTTGTCGCGAATTCGTTCATGCAGCATCCGGTCGGCGCGCACTACAACCCGGTGACCAAACGCGCCGAACTCGACAGTATCTCTGCGCTGTTGTCCAACAACACGGCGCGCGTGGCGTTCACCCACGTGGTCACCGGTTCACTGCTGACCGCCGGCACGTTCGTTGCCGCCGTCAGCATGTGGTGGCTGATCCGTTCGCGCAGCGGGGCGTCCACCGGCACGGACACCTCGGCGGACCGCGCCGCCATGTTCCGTCCGGCCGCGATCCTCGGGGCCTGGGTGGTGCTCGTCACCTCGGCCGGCCTGTTCCTCACCGGGGACAGCTCGGGCAAACTGATGTTCGTCCAGCAGCCGATGAAGATGGCCTCGGCGGAATCGTTGTGCGACACCGAAACCGACCCCGACTTCTCCATCCTGACGGTGGGCAGACACAACAACTGCGACGCTATCAAGGGCGTGATCGAGGTGCCTTACCTGCTGCCGATCCTGGCCCAGGGCCGGGCCGAGGGCGTCACCCTGCAGGGCGTGCGCAACATCCAGCAGGACTACCAGCACCGGTTCGGGCCAAACGACTACCGGCCCAACATGTTCGTCACGTACTGGGCGTTCCGCGCGATGATCGGGCTGCTGGCGATCCCGGTGCTGTTCGCGCTGGCGGTGCTGTGGTTCACCCGCGGCGGCCGCAATCCCGATCAGCGCTGGCTCTCGCGGCTGGCGCTGGTGACGATTCCCGCGCCGTTCCTGGCCAACACGGCGGGGTGGGTGTTCACCGAGATGGGGCGCCAGCCGTGGATCGTCGCACCGAATCCGAGCGGTGACCAGCAGGTGCGGTTCACCGTCAGCCAGGCGGTCTCCCATCACGCCCCTGCGATGGTGGTCACCTCCCTGGTGACGTTCACGCTGGTCTACGCCGTGCTCGCGGTGGGCTGGTTCTGGCTGCTGAAACGCTACGTCACCGAGGGGCCGCTCGAGCACGACGCGGAACCGGCACCACCCCCGCCACCCGGCAAGGACGAGGTCGCACCGCTGTCATTTGCCTATTAGGCGCCTGTTGGGCGCCTCATAGGCCCGGTCCGGAAGGGAGCCCAGTGATGGGACTGCAAGAGTTGTGGTTCGGCGCCATCGCCGCGTTGTTTCTCGGTTTCTTCATCCTGGAGGGCTTCGACTTCGGGGTCGGCATGTTGATGGAGCCGTTCGCCCGCGTCGGTGTCGGTGACCGCGAACCACACCGCCGCGCGGCCCTGAACACCATCGGGCCGGTCTGGGACGGCAACGAGGTGTGGCTGATCACCGGCGGCGCGGCCATGTTCGCCGCTTTCCCGGGGTGGTACGCCACCTTGTTCTCGACGCTGTACCTGCCGCTGCTGGCCATCCTGTTCGGCATGATCGTGCGCTCGGTCGCCATCGAGTGGCGCGGCAAGATCGACGACACACGATGGCGGGTCTGGGCCGATGCCGCCATCGCGGCCGGATCCTGGCTGCCCGCCGTGTTGTGGGGCGTGGCATTTGCGGTCCTGGTGCGCGGTCTTCCGGTGGACGCCGCCGGCCGGATAAATCTGTCGATCACCGACGTGCTCAACGCCTACACGTTGTCCGGTGGGCTGGCGACGGCCGGACTGTTCCTGTTCTACGGGGCGGTGTTCGTCGCCTTGAAGACCTCCGGCGCGATCCGCGACGACGCCGATCGATTCGCTAGGTTGCTGTCGATCCCGGTGACCGCACTGGTCGGGGGTTTCGGGCTGTGGACCCAAGTGGCCTACGGCAAGAGCTGGACGTGGCTGGTCCTGGCGGTCGCGGTGGTCGCCCAACTGGCGGCGGTGGGCCTGGTGTGGCGCCGGGTCTCGGACGGCTGGGCGTTTTCCTGCGTCGCGGTGGTCGTCGCCGCGGTGGTAGTCCTGTTGTTCGGCGCTCTGTACCCGAATCTGGTGCCCTCGACGCTGAACGCGCAATGGAGCGTGACGATCTACAACGCCTCGTCGACCCCGTACACCCTCAAGATCATGACGTGGGTGACGGTGTTCATGCTGCCTCTGACCCTGATCTACCAAGCATGGACGTATTGGGTTTTCCGGCAACGGATTTCGGCCGAGCGGATACCCGCCTCCGCCGGCCTGGCGAGGCATGGCTCCTGAGCGCGAACGACGCTAAAGCCGCTAAGGGAGCCTCGAGGGGGCCGCTGGACCCGCGACTGTGGCGGGCATCGGGCGCAGTGCGTCGCTATCTGGTCGCGACGGTGGGCTGCGGGGTGGTGATCGCCGGCTGCGCGATCGGCTCGGCGATCGTTCTGGCGCACCTCGTCGCGCGCGCGGTGGCCCATCCCCCGATGACGGCCCCGCGTGGCTGGTTGGGTCCGGTCTCGATCCTGGCCGCGCTCTGGGGGGTGCGCGCGGTGACCCACTGGCTGCAGGCCCGGCTGGGGCAACGCGGGGCCAGCGCGGTCATCGCCGACCTCAGCGGCCAGGTGCTCGCGGCAGTGACCGCCCGCCAGCCGGCCGAGCTCGCCGTGCAGCGCGACGCCGCCGCGGTGGTGGTCACGCGTGGCCTCGACCGGGTGCGCCCGTACTTCACCGCGTACCTGCCAACCCTGGTGCTGGCCGCCCTCCTGACCCCGGCCACCGTGGCCGTGATCGCCTGCTATGACCTGAAATCGACGATCATCGTGGTGATCACCCTGCCCCTGATCCCGGTGTTCATGGTGTTGATCGGGCTGGCGACCGCGGACCGGTCCGCGGCGGCGCTGAGGGACATGACGACGCTGCAGGCGCGGCTGCTGGACCTGATCGCCGGGATCCCCACCTTGAAGGCTCTGGGCCGCGCCTCGGGCCCCGAACACCGGGTCGCCGAACTGGCCGCGGCGCATCGGCGTTCGGCGATGGCAACACTGCGCATCGCGTTCCTCTCGGCGCTGGTGCTCGAACTGCTGGCGACGCTGGGAGTGGCGCTGATCGCCGTCGGGATCGGCCTGCGCCTGGTGTTCGGCGAGATGTCGCTGGCGACGGGGCTGACGGTGCTGCTGCTGGCACCCGACGTCTACTGGCCGCTGCGTCGCATCGGCGTGGAATTCCATGCCGCACAGGACGGCAGAGCCGCCGCGGATGCGGCGTTCGCGCTCATCGGCGAAGCGGCCACCCCGGCGCCGCGAACCAGGACCGTGACCGCCCGCGGCGCCGAGATCCGCGTGCAGAACCTCAGCGTCGTCGGCCGCGACGGCCGCGCGCCGTGCGAGCTGACCGCGGTGCTCGAGCCCGGCCGGGTGACAGTGCTGACGGGACGCAATGGGGCCGGCAAGAGCACCACGCTGCAGGCGATCGCCGGTCTTACGGTGCCGTCGTCGGGCCGGGTCACCGTCGCCGGAGTCGACGTGGCCGACCTCGAACCGGGTGCGTGGTGGCGGCAGTTGTCCTGGCTGCCACAGCGCCCGGTGCTGGTCCCGGGCACCGTCGCCGACAACCTGGCGCTGTTCGGGCCACTACAGGATAGCGAATCAGCTTGCACTACAGCGGCGTTCGATGCCGTTCTGGAAGAGCTGCCCGACGGGATGGACACGACGCTCGGGCGTGGCGGCGTCGGGTTGTCCCTGGGTCAGCGGCAGCGACTGGGCCTCGCGCGAGCACTCGGGTCGGCGGCGGCGGTCCTGCTGCTCGACGAGCCCACGGCGCATCTGGACGCCCGCACCGAGGAGCGCGTGTTGCGCGCCATCGTCGAGCGGGCGCGTGCCGGGGCAACCGTGGTGGTCGTCGGCCACCGCGAGCCCGTGGTGGCCATCGGGGACCTGATCGTCGACGTCACCGCCGAGGCCGGGAGGCGCTGTGCGGAGGTCTGATCCGCTCCGCATCGCGCTGGGTCTGCTGCGCCCGCGACTACCCCGCGTGCTGGCGGCGATCACGCTGGGCGTGCTCTCGTTGGGCAGCGCACTGGCTCTGGCCGGTGTTTCGGCGTGGCTGATCACCCGGGCCTGGCAGATGCCGCCGGTGCTGGACCTGTCCGTCGCGGTCGTCGCGGTGCGCACGTTGGCGATCTCGCGGGGCGTCCTGCACTACTTCGAGCGGCTGGCCACCCACGACACGGCTCTGCGCGCGGCGGGCACCGTGCGGACGCAGATCTATCGCCGGCTCGCCGGCGGGCCGGCCGCGGCCGCCACCCGGTGGCACAGCGGCGAGCTGGTGGCGCGCGTGGGCGCCGATGTCGACGAACTGGCCGACGTGCTGGTGCGAGCGCTGGTGCCGATCGGCGTCGCGGCGGTGCTGGCGGTGGCCGCGACCGCGGTGGTCGCGGCGATCTCCCCGCCGGCGGCCGCGGTGCTGGCGATTGGTCTGCTGGTCGCGGGCGTGGTGGCGCCCCGGCTGGCCGGCCGGGCCGCCGCCACCCAGGAGGAGATCGCCCGCCGGCACCATGCCCGGCGTGACGCGTCGGCGATGCTGGCGCTGGAGCATGCGCCCGAACTTCGTGTCGCCGGCGCGCTCGGCGGGGTGATCGTGGAATCGCAGCGCCGCCAGCGCGCCTGGGGTGCGGCCCTCGACGCCGCGGCCAGACCGGCCGCCGTGGCCGAGGCGATGCCCACCGTGGCGATCGGGGCCAGTGTGCTCGGGGCGGTGGCGGCCGGGATCGGGCTGGCCCCGTCGGTTGCGCCGACAACGCTGGCAGTGTTGATGTTGTTGCCGCTGTCAGCCTTCGAGGCGACGACGCCGCTGCCGGCCGCTGCCGTCCAGTTGACGCGGTCGCGGATCGCCGCGCGGCGCCTCCTCGATCTGATTCCCCCGGAGCGCCCGAACGAGTGCGAGCGGCCGGCCGCGGCGCTCCCCGTCGGCACTCCCCGGCTGTACGCCGCAGTCCGGTGCGGTCACTCGGCCACGGCGCCGTCGGTCTCGGTGCAGCTCGACCTCTCGCCGGGTGAGCGCGTGGCGGTCACCGGCCCCAGCGGTTCGGGGAAGACGACGCTGCTGATGACACTCGCGGGGCTGCTGGCCCCGCTTCAGGGGCGGGTCATGCTGGGCGGAACGGAGCTGGCCGAGTTCGACGAGAGCCGGCTGCCCGGGGTGGTCGGATTCTTCGCCGAGGATGCGCACGTCTTCGCCACCACGGTCCGGGACAACCTGCTGGTGGCCCGCGGCGACTGCCGCGACGACGAGCTGATGGTCGCGCTGGATGCGGTCGGGCTCGGCGCGTGGCTGGCCCGATTGCCCGACGGCTTGTCCACGGTGCTGACCGGGGGCGCCGCGGCGCTCTCGGCGGGTCAGCGCCGCAGGCTGCTGCTGGCGCGGGCGGTGCTCTCACCCGCGCGCATCGTGCTGCTCGACGAGCCGACCGAACACCTCGACGCAATCGACGCCGATGGGATCCTGGAAAACCTGTTGAGCCGCCGTCCGGGCCTGTTCGACACCGACCGGACGGTTGTGGTGGCCACCCACCACCTCCCGGCGGGCGTCCGGTGCCGCCGCGTGGAGGTGACGCCGGCGGGGGCTTGAGATCAGGTAGCCGCGAACCGTCTATCGGCCGGCGGACGGGAAATACAACAGGACGCCCTCCTGCACCACCGTGGCGACGACCTGCCCCGAGCGGTCGAAGAAATGCCCGGTGCCCAGGCCGCGGGAGTCGGCGGCCACCGGCGAGGACGTCGAATACAGCACCCAGTCGTTGAAGTTCACCTGCCGGTGAAACCAGATCGAGTGGTTGGCCGAGGCGGCGAAGATGCGATCGTAACCCCAGGACAGGCCATGAGTGGTGATGACCGAGTCGAGCACCGTGGTGTCCGACGAGTAGACCAGTGCCGCAGTATGCAGCACCGGGTCGTCGGGCAGCCTGCCCAGCGCCTTCTGCCACACGCGGTTGTGGGCAAGGCGCTCACCTTTGTCGCGCATCACCCACGAGGGATCGTTGGTGAAGCGCCATTCGATCGGGTGCAGGGCGTTGACGAAGTGCGGAAGGGTTTCTTCGTAGCCCCGCAGCAGCGTGCTGAGCGGCGGCAGCGCGTCGGGTGGCGGCACCTGCGGTGCACTGACGCCGTGCTCGAGCCCCTGTCCGCCGGACATGTAGGAGATCAGCGCCGACGACAGCAGCACGCCGTCCTGCACCGCGTCGACGCGCTGATTGGCGAAGCGCCGCTCGTCGCGCAGCCGCGTCACGCGGAACTCGATGTCCCGGGCGGTGTCGCCCCCGTTGATGAACTGCACCGCGAGCGCGCTGGGCGGCAGGTCTGGCGAGGGCAGCGTGCGGCTGCCGGCGACCAACGACTGGGCCATGAGCTGCCCGCCGAACGTCCGCATCGGGTTCTTGCTGGGATGCGAACCGACGAACACGTCGTCGGAAACGCGGTTCAGGTCGAGGACCGCCATCAGTTCCTTGAAATCGGGCGCATCGTTCGTCGCATCGCCGGCCGGCACGGGCTCTCCTTCTGGCTCGACATCCCTGTGGGTAGGGATGGATTCCATTGCCCACCTCCTCCTCGGGCCGCTACGCGGCCCGCATCGTCGGCGGGCTAGATTCCATTGCCCACCTCCTCCTCGGGCCGCTACGCGGCCCGCATCGTCGGCGGGCTAGACGTCATCCTCCCCGATCCTGTGCACATGAATCAGGTTGGTCGAACCTACCGTGCCAGGCGGGGCGCCGGCGACGATCACCACCAGGTCTCCGCGCTTGTAGCGGCCGAGGTCGAGCAGTGATCTGTCGACCTCGCGAATCATGCCGTCGGTGGACTTCATCATCGGGACGATGAACGTCTCGGTGCCCCACGTCATGGCGAGCTGGCTGCGCACCTCGGGCCACGCCGTGAAGGCCAGCAACGGCAGCGGGGTGTGCAGGCGTGCCAGGCGCCGCACGGTGTCACCGGACTGCGTGAACGCGACAAGCGCCTTGGCGTCGAGGCGCTCGCCGATGTCGCGCGCCGCATAGGAGATCACCCCGCGCTTGGTCCGCGGCACATGAGTCAGCGGCGGGGCGGCCGTGGAATTCTCCTCGACGGCGCACACGATGCGCGACATCGTGCGCACAGCCTCCAGCGGGTGTTTGCCCACCGATGTCTCTCCGGACAGCATCAGCGCGTCGGCACCGTCGAGCACGGCGTTGGCGACGTCGGAGGCCTCGGCCCTCGTCGGGCGCGAATTCTCGATCATCGAGTCCAGCATCTGGGTTGCAACGATGACGGGTTTGGCGTTCTCCCTGGCCATCTGAATGGCCCGCTTCTGCACCAGGGGGACCTCTTCCAACGGCAACTCGACCCCCAGGTCACCACGGGCGACCATGATGCCGTCGAACGCCAGCACGATCGCTTCGAGGTTGTCGATGCCTTCGGGCTTTTCCAGCTTGGCGATCACCGGCACCCGCCGGCCGAGCCGATCCATCACCTCGTGCACCAGCTCGATGTCCGACGGCGAGCGCACGAAAGACAGCGCGACGATGTCCACGCCGAGGCTCACCGCAAAGGTGAGGTCCTCGATGTCCTTTTCCGAAAGGGGCGGCGCGGACACGCTCATGCCGGGCAGCGACATGCCCTTGTTGTTGCTGACCGGGCCGCCCTCGACGACCGTGCAGACCACGTCGTCGCCCTCGATCGTGTCAACCATCAGGCCGACCTTGCCGTCGTCGACCAGCACTCGGTCGCCGACCGCGGCGTCCTTGGCCAGTCTCTTGTAGGTGGTCGACACCCGGTCGTGGCTTCCATCGCAGTCGGCCACGGTGATCCGCACCGTTTCCCCTGCGGCCCAGTAGGTGGGCCCGGCGGCAAAGCGTCCCAGCCGGATCTTCGGGCCCTGCAGGTCGGCGAGCACGCCGACCGCGCGGCCGGTGGCGTCCGAGGCGGCCCGCACCCGTTCGTAGGCGGCTTTGTGATCCGCGTAGTCGCCGTGGCTGAAGTTCAAACGGGCGACGTCCATTCCGGCTTGGACCAGCGCGAGAATCATCTCGTCGGATTGGGTTGCAGGGCCAAGGGTGCAGACGATCTTCCCGCGTCTACTCACGCCGACACAGCATAGTCGCGCCGATGACAGCGAAGTTGACCGCACGGTGGCGGCCGGCCGGCCACCCGGGAAATTCCGGCACCGCGCCCCTAACCGCCGACAACGCCGGGAATCAGCGGGAATCCGGGAAGGTTTCGCACCACCGTCCATACCGCCGTGATGAGCGTGATGGTCATCACGGCGGGTACCGGCAGTGGCTCCCTGCGGTGCCGGCGACGGAGCACGATCCATGCGGCCAGCACCGGGATACCGATGAGCGCGAAGGCGTTGTCGTGGAGGCCGGCCACGAGGTCGCCGTGCAGCACGTCGTGCGTCATCCGCAGCCCGCCGCACAGGGGACAGTTCCAGCCGGTCAGCGATTTGAACAGGCACGGCGGGTAGAGCGAATGCGCGTGGTGCGGGTCGACGAGCCCGACGTAACCTAGTGCGCCGGCGAGGACCGCGGCGGCGCCTGTCATGGTGTACGGGCGCACTCGGCACGGGCCGTGCCCACGACACGTACCCGCCCGCGTCCCCGAATCAGGTGCCGTCACGCAACGGCCGGCCCTGCGGATCGCTGACGTTGCCGGTCAACATCAGTACCGCATCGACGATGCCCCGGATGACAGCGCCAAGCCCGCGCATTGCCAGGCCGACGATCATCTGTGCGATCCCCAACCGCGTCTGTCCGAGGTAGATGCGGCCGATCCCGACGAAGCCGAGCAGTCCCAGCAGCCGAAGCAGGCCTGCCACGACTTTCGATTTGTCCGGTCATGGGGTGTCCGGTCAGGGGGTGTCCGGTCAGGGGGCGTCCGGTCAGGGGGTGTCCGGTCAGGGGGTGACGCCCGAAGCGCGCCGACGGGTCGAAGTAGGGTCCCGTCGCCGGGCAGCTCTGGCAGGGCGCATAGGGCGGCGGGCACCCGGGCGGTGGCGCCTCGGAGCCCGGGTCGCGCCACGACGGATCGGTCACATGTGCAGCATGCCAGATGCGACGGGCCGAGGGGCGCCGTTCACATCCGTCACTCGGGTACCTGGCAGGAGCCGGCGCACTTTTTGCCCGCCTCGCAGCGACAGCGTGCAACCGGCTTGGGCTTTGTCGCTCGAAGGCGGGCACAACGAACACCACCTGGCTCCGGTGACGGATGCGACTGGTGTGACGACAGCTGTCGCGGCGCAGGGCGAGATCCGCGGCCTGCCGGCCTTTCGGTGGCGTCGCCGTCGCTATCGGGCGGAACGCCGGACCCGGGGGCGAAGCGCCCACCTCCGCCGCGTTTCCCCGGCGGGCTCGCCGGCCGCAGGCGCCTCGACGGGCGTTTCGGTCGGTGGTTCCTCTGTTTCGCCTGCGGCAGCCAGCTCTTCCGCGTCGGCTTCGGCCTGCGGGGCTTCGGGTTCCTCGGCGTCCGGTTCCTCGGCCGCGAAATCCCTGCCGCCCAGGCTGGCTGGATCCTCGCGGCCCTTCGGTGCCAGCATGATGTAGACGACGGCACCGACGAAAACGAACGTCGAGGTGAACGAATTGATCCGGATGCCCGCGATGTGAGTGGCCGGGTCGTCACGCAACAGCTCGACGCAGAAGCGACCGACGCAGTAACCCGCCACATAAAGTGCAAACAGCCGGCCGTGACCAAGCCTGAACCATCGATCCACATAGATCAGTGCCACGAAAACTACGAGGTTCCAGAGCAATTCGTACAGGAACGTCGGCTGCACGACCAGGGCCACCTGGCCCGTCGAGACTCCATCGAGCGAATGGGTGTCGATGTATCCCGACGGTTCGCGACGGTAGAAAATCTCCAGTCCCCACGGCAGCGTGGTTTCCCGGCCGTAGAGCTCCTGGTTGAAATAGTTGCCCAGCCGGCCGATTGCCTGCGCCAGGACGATTCCCGGGGCAAGCGCGTCGCCGAAGGCCGGCAACGGAATTCGGTGACGCCGGCATCCGATCCAGGCACCGACGCCGCCGAGCGCAACCGCACCCCAGATGCCCAAACCGCCGTCCCAGATCCGCAACGCCGCCCCGGACCCGGCGCCGCCGGGTCCCCAATAGGTCCGCCAGTCGGTGACCAGGTGGTAGAGCCTGCCGCCGACCAATCCGAACGGCACCGCCCACAGTGCGATGTCGTAGACCACACCGCGCTCGCCGCCCCGGGCCGCCCAACGCCGGTCGCCGATCAGCAGCGCGGCCACGATGCCGGCGATGATGCAAAGCGCGTAGGCCCGCAGGGGCAGCGGCCCCAGATGCCAGACGCCCTGCGGGGGGCTGGGGAGGAATTCGGGCAGCATCGTCATGACCGAGGCGCCCTCGTTCTGACACCGGCGGCGAGCTCTTCGGTCAACGCGCGCAACGCAGGCAGACCGTCAGCGAGCGCTGACACCAGCGCTGAGCCGACGATGACGCCGTCGGCGTAGCTGCCGATCTGGGCGGCCTGTTCCCGTGCCCGCACCCCCAGGCCCACGCCTACGGGTATGTCCGACACTGCCTTCACCCTGTTCACCAGCTCGGGTGCGGCGTGCGAAACCGCGTCCCGGGCCCCGGTCACGCCCATCGTCGAAGCCGCGTAGACGAATCCGCGCGACGCCGCCACCGTGGTCACCAACCGCTCCGACGTCGACGACGGCGCAACAAGGAATATGCGATCCAATCGATGCTCCTCGGACGCCGCCATCCACTGCCCGGATTCGTCGGGAATTAGGTCGGGAGTGATGAGACCATATCCGCCGGCCGAGGCCAGATCGCGCGCGAACGAGTCAATCCCATAGCGCAGCACCGGGTTCCAGTAGGTCATCACCACGGCGTGCCCGCCGGCCCTGCTGATCGCCTCGACCGCCGCCAAGGTGTCCCGCACCCGCACTCCCCCGCGCAGGGCGGCCTCGGTGGCCCGCGCGATCGTCGGGCCGTCCATACCAGGATCGGAGTACGGTACCCCCACTTCGATGATGTCGCAACCGGATTCGACCAGCGCGATCATCGCGGTCACGGACCCCGGCACGTCGGGATAACCGGTGGGCAGATAACCGATCAGCGCGGCACGGGCGTCCGCGCGGCACGCGTCGAAGATCGGCCCCAGCTTGCTCGTTTCGCGTTGTTCCATGGTCATTGCTCGCCGGGTTCCAACAGGCCGAACCATTTCGCGGCCGCCTCGACGTCCTTGTCACCGCGACCCGACAGATTGACGACGATGACTGCGCCCGAACCCAACTCGGGTCCCACTTGCAACGCACCCGCCACCGCGTGTGCGGATTCGATGGCCGGGATGATGCCTTCGGTGCGGCACAGCAACCGGAACGCCTGCATCGCCTCGGAGTCGGTGATGGGCCGGTATTCGGCACGCCCGGTCTCCTTGAGATACGCGTGCTCGGGGCCCACGCCCGGGTAGTCCAGACCCGCCGAGATCGAGTGGGATTCGACGGTCTGCCCGTCTTCGTCCTGCAACAGGTAGGAGAACGATCCCTGGAATGCCCCGGGCGAACCTCCGGTGAATGTCGCTGCGTGCCTGCCGGTTTCGATTCCCTCACCGGCCGCTTCGAAACCGATCAACCGCACACCCGGGTCGTCGATGAAGGGGTGGAAGATGCCGATCGCATTGGATCCGCCCCCCACGCAGGCCACCACCGCATCCGGCAGCCGACCAGCCTGTTGCTGAATCTGCACGCGCGCCTCCATGCCGATGATCCGCTGGAAGTCACGCACCATCATCGGGAACGGGTGCGGCCCGGCCGCGGTGCCAAAACAGTAGTACGTGTCGTCGGCGTTGGTGACCCAGTCCCGGAACGCCTCGTTGATGGCGTCCTTGAGTGTCCGGGAACCGGTTTCAACCGAGACGACCTCGGCGCCCAGCAAGCGCATCCGGGCCACGTTGAGTGCCTGACGCGCGGTGTCGACGGCCCCCATGTAGATCACACACTCCAGCCCCAGCAGCGCGCATGCAGTGGCCGTCGCAACCCCGTGCTGCCCTGCGCCGGTTTCGGCGATCACCCGGCCCTTACCCATCCTGCGGGCGAGCAGGGCTTGGCCCAGCACGTTGTTGATCTTGTGAGATCCGGTGTGGTTCAGGTCTTCCCGCTTGAGAAAGATGCGCGCCGCGCCGGCATGCTCGGACAGGCGAACGGCCTCGTACAACGGTGATGGCCGGCCGGTGTAATGCGCCTGAAGGTCATCCAGGGTGTCCAGGAAGTCGGGGTTGACGCGTTCTTTTTCATAAGCCGCGGTGACCTCTTCGATGACGGCCATCAACGCCTCGGGCAGGTATCGGCCTCCGTAAACGCCGAAATGCCCGCCCGGGTCGGGATCGTGCCGGGTGGTTTCACAGATTGCCGCACTCATCAAAGGTAGGTCCGGCCTGGGCATACCGGCCATCACCAGGGCTCGACGCGCGGATGGTTCATCGCCGTTCAACGTGTCTAGCGAGCCGGTTTCGGACAGGACGGATGGGTGCCCGCGGTGACCAGGTCGGCAACCGCGGCGCGCGGGTCACCGCTTTTGACCAGACCTTCGCCGACCAACACCGCATCGGCACCCGCGCCGGCATAGGCCAACAGATCCCCGGTGCCGCGCACACCGGACTCGGCGACCCTGATCACGTCGCTGGGCAGCCCGGGCGCAATGCGGGCGAAGCAATCCCGGTCCACCTCCAGCGTGGTGAGGTCGCGGGCGTTGACACCGATCACCTTGGCCCCGGCCGTCAACGCGCGGTCGGCTTCTTCCTCGGTGTGCACCTCCACGAGCGCCGTCATACCAAGGGATTCGGTACGGTCCAGCATCGAGACGAGCGCCGACTGGTCCAGCGCAGCCACGATGAGCAGGAGCATGTCGGCGCCGTGAGCCCGCGCCTCGTGGATCTGATAGGGCTGTATCACAAAGTCTTTGCGCAGGATCGGCACCGAGACGGCGGCCCGCACCGCGTCGAGGTCGTCGAGTGAGCCGGCGAAGCGCCGCTCCTCGGTCAGCACGCTGATGATGCGCGCGCCGCCGTCCTCGTAAGCCCGGGCCAGTTTCGCCGGATCGGCAATGGTCGCCAGGGTGCCCGCCGAAGGGCTGGCGCGCTTCACCTCGGCGATGACGCCAATGCCGGGCTGACGCAAAGCGGCCATCACGTCGAGCGGCGGCGCCGCCGCCGCGGCGGCGGCTTTGATCTCCGACAGGCCGATCAGGGCTTCTCGCGCGGCAACGTCGGCCCGGACTCCCTCGAGGATGGAGTCGAGCACGGTTGCCGGACTCATGCCTGTCGTTTCCTTCCCACTGTCATCCGGCTGTTCATGACGGCGACCAGCCGATTCCGACGACGTCCATGAAGGGTAGCGGCCGTGCACGTGCGGTACATCACCGCCCCTCGCTGTCCGAGCCGCGGGCGCGTGCCGTGGGGTCACGGCCCTCGTCAAGCGCATCCCAGATCATCCTTTCCGACATCTCCGGTGTGTCCGGCCCCTCCGACGTCGCCCCTTCGGCACCCTCGCTGCGCGCCAGCGACCGTCGCGTCGCGGGCGCCGCGTATTTCGTTGCGCTCGAACGGATCGATCCCGAACCCACGGCCGACCGCATCAGCAAAGCCGAGGCGATCAGCGTGCACACGGCGGCCCCCACCGCGACCGCCGCGCCCCCGTACTGCCGCTGGCTCCCGACCAGGGCCATCGTCGGGATGTGCGCCAGATCGGCACCGCGCACCGCGACGTCCGGGACGACCCACAGGCTGACACCGAGGTAGCCGACCGCCAGGCTGACCGCGGCCAGCAGCGCCGCCAACACGCGCAGCACCCACCCGCGCACCGCGAGCACGGCGACGGCCGCCGCCAGCATCAGCAGCGCCAGCGGCAGCAGTGCCGTCGACCACACCGCGCCGGTCAGGATTACTTGCTTGGGTGGGCCCAGGTCGTCGAACGAGCGGACCTCCACCCAGGGCAGCCGCGACGCCGCCCACAGCGCGCCGGCCGCGACCACCAGCAGCAGCTGCGCGATCCGGAGCGCCAACCGGCCCCGCCGGTCACCGGTCATGTCGCATCGGGAGCGGTCAGCGTCTCGGCGGCGGCGATCGCATTGAGCACCGCGCGCGCCTTGTTGGACGCCTCGGTGTACTCATAGGGCCCGTTGGAGTCGGCCACCACCCCGCCGCCGGCCTGCACGTAGGCGGTGCCGTCGCGCATCAGCGTGGTGCGGATCGCGATCGCGAAGTCGGCGTTGCCCGCGAAGTCGAGGTAGCCGACCACTCCGCCGTACAAGCCGCGGCGCGTCTTCTCGACCTCCTCGATGAGTTCCATCGCCCGCACCTTCGGCGCCCCGGACAACGTGCCCGCCGGGAAGCAGGCCGTCACCGCGTCCAAGGCGGTCCGGTGTTCGTCGAGCATGCCGGTCACCGTCGAGACCAGGTGCATCACATGGCTGTAGCGCTCGATGTGGCTGTAGTCATCGACCCGCACGGTGCCCGGGACGCAGACCCTGCCGAGGTCGTTGCGGCCGAGGTCGACCAGCATCAGGTGCTCGGCGCGTTCCTTGTCGTCGGCCAGCAGCTCCTTTTCCAGCAGCTGGTCTTCTTCCTCGTTGTCGCCCCGCCACCGCGTCCCGGCGATCGGATGCGTTGTCGCCCGGCCCTCCGCGACGGTGACCAATGCTTCGGGGCTGGATCCGACGATCGAAAAATCCGTTGCACCATCGCTGTTCGGGACATGCATCAGGTACATGTAGGGACTGGGGTTGGTGGCTCGCAGCATCCGGTAGACGTCGACGGGATCGACGCCGGTGTCCATCTCGAAGCGCTGGGAGGGCACCACCTGGAATGCCTCTCCGGCCGCGATCTGCTCGACGAGGTAATCGACGATCTTGCCGTATTCCTCGACGGTGCGCTGCGCACGGAACCGCGGTTGGGGCCTGCCGAACGTGGCGACCGTCGACGGCAGCGCCTGGCCCAGCGCCTTCGTCATCACGTCGAGCCGGCCCACCGCGTCGTCGTAGGCCTCGTCGACGTGCTCGTCGGTGCCGTTCCAGTTCACCGCGTTGGCGATCAGCGTGATGGTGCCCTCGTGGTGGTCGACCGCGGCCACATCGGTGGCCAACAGCAACAACATGTCGGGCAGGTTCAGATCGTCGGCGGCCAACTCGGGCAGCCGTTCCAGGCGCCGCACCAGGTCGTAGGCGAAGAAGCCGACCATGCCGCCCGACAGCGGCGGCAATCCGGGCAGTGCGCCGGTGGCCAGCAACCCGAGCGTGGTCCGCAGCGCCTGCAGCGGGTCGCCGCCGGTGGGTGCGTCCCTGGGCACCGCGCCCAGCCACACCGCTTCGCCGTCGCGCACGGTCAGCGCCGACGGCGCCCCCGCCCCGATGAACGACCACCGCGACCACGAGCGCCCATTCTCGGCGGATTCCAGCAGGAAGGTGCCCGGTCGGTTGGCGGCGAGTTTGCGGTAGGCCGACAGCGGCGTCTCGCTGTCGGCCAGGACCTTGCGGGTCACCGGAACCACGCGGTGTTCTGCCGCCAACCGGCGGAAATCCCCCCGTGAGGTGGTGGCGGCGAGGTGGTCGTGCACCGGACTATCCTCCCAGATGGGTTGCGGGCGGCCCGCGAGCGTAACGCCACGGCGCTCCGCGGCCCGATTTTTCGCCGTGCCGTTACGCTCGCGGGCGGTAGCGTCACGAGCATGAAACCTGGTGACACCGTGGCGGACTTCGAACTTCCCGACCAGACGGGAACGCCGCGCAAGCTCAGCGCCCTACTTTCCGACGGACCGGTGGTGTTGTTCTTCTACCCTGCCGCGATGACGCCCGGCTGCACCAAGGAAGCTTGCCATTTCCGTGATCTTGCCGCCGAGTTCGCCGCGACCGGGGCCTGCCGCGTCGGCATCAGCGCCGATCCCGTCCACAAGCAGGCCAAGTTCGCCGAGATGCAGCAGTTCGACTATCCACTGCTGTCCGACGTCGACGGCACGGTGGCCGCGCAGTTCGGCGTCAAGCGCGGTCTGCTGGGCAAGTTGATGCCGGTCAAGCGCACCACCTTCGTCATCGACACCGATCGCACGGTGCTCGACGTGATCGCCAGCGAGTTCCGCATGGACACCCACGCCGACAAGGCGCTGCAGACGCTGCGGTCGCGGTCGTAGCCCCGGTGGCGCGAGGAGACGCAAAAACTCAGGGGATGATCGACAGGAACACATAGGCGGCCAGCAACACCAGGTGCACCTCACCCTGCAGCCGGGTGGCCCGCCCAGGCACCACCGTGAGCACGCTGATCACCACCGTCAGCGCGAGCAGCACCAACTGGGTGGCGCCCAACCCCAAGAGCAGCGGCCCCTGCAGCCAGATCGACGCCAGCGCGATGGCCGGGATGGTGAGCCCGATGCTGGCCAGCGACGAGCCATAGGCCAGGTTCAGACTGGTCTGGATGCGGCCCTGCCGCGCCGCCCGCGCCGCCGCGAGCGTTTCGGGGAGCAGGACCAGGGCGGCGATCACCACCCCGACGAACGACTGCGGGAAGCCGGCCGCCGACACCAGGTGCTCGATGGTCGACGACTCTTCTTCGGCCAGCCCCACCACCGCGACCAGCGCCACCAGCAACAGACCCAGGCTGCGCAACGCGGCCGCGGTGCTCGGCGGCTCGGCATGACTCTCGTCCTCGAAGAAGCTCTTCTGGCCTTTTTGGGTGACCGGCAGGAAGAAGTCACGGTGCCGCACATTCTGCGTGAACACGAAGAGCAGGTAGAGCCCCAGGGAGGCGACCGCAGCGAACGCCAACTGGCCGGGAGAGAACGCCTGTCCGCCCCGGGTGATGGTGAACGAGGGCAGTGCCAGACTCAGCGTCGCCAGTGTGGTGAGCGTGGCCAGCGCCGCGCCGCTGCCCTCGGCGTGGAACAAGGTCACGCCATAGCGGCGCGAGCCGAGCAACAGCGACAGGCCGGCGATCCCATTCGTGGTGATCATCAACGCGGCGAACACGGTGTCGCGGGCCAGCGTCGACGTCTCGTGCCCGCCGGAAGCCATCAGCGTGATGATGAGCGCCAGCTCGATGGTCGTCACCGCCGCGGCCAACACCAGCGAGCCGAACGGCTCGCCGACGCTGTGCGCGACCACCTCCGCATGGTTGACGGCGGCCAGCACGGTACCGATCAGGAACACCGCCAGCAGCGAAGCAAGCAACGGCCCGATTTCCGCGCCCCAGCTCAGCGCGAGCGCGAGCGCGACGACGGAAAGTACGGGTACGACCACCGTCCACGACACGCGTTTCGACATCGCCCGTCATTGTCGTCGAAATTGGCCCGGAATGGGCGCGCTGCCGCCCTCGGCGCGGTCGTCTACGCCGGTCGAAGCACCGCGACGAGGAAGTCCGAGTCTTCGCTGAAGGGCCGCAGATCCCAGGTGGACAGCAACAGGTCGGGAGTGAGCCCGGCAGCCGCCGCGTCGTCGAGGAACTGGCCGAACGCGTAGTCGCGCCCGGCGCCGAAGCCGATCACGGCGCGGCCGTCACACCCGAGGTGGGCGCGCACCCGGCTCAGCACCCGGACGCGGGTACCCGGGGCCAAAAATGCCATGACGTTGCCGGCCATGACGATGGCGTCGAACGGCTCGGCGATGCCGCGCGCGGGCAGGTCGAGTTCGGCGAGGTCGCCGACCAGATAACGGGGCCCGGGATGATCCTGCTCGGCCGCCGCGATGAGCACCGGGTCCACGTCGACGCCGACGACGTGGTGGCCGGCGGCGGCCAGGTACCCGCCGAGTCGCCCGGGTCCGCAGCCGGCGTCCAGGATGCGGGCGCCGCGGGGCACCATCGCATCGACGAACCGGGCCTCGCCGGCCAGATCCTCGCCGGCGCGGGCCATCGAACGGAAACGTTCCACGTACCAGTGGGAGTGTTCGGGGTTGGCTGCGACCTTGCGCATCCAGATGCTTTGCTCGCCCATACGGCCATTGTCGGCCATTGTCGCAACACGGACCCGGAAGGCGAACGCCCGTTGCCGCGATCACCGCGCCCAACGGACTCGACCCCGTGCCGCGTCAGCCCTCGGGCTCCAGCAGCACGTCGGCGTCGAAACAGCTGTGGTCGCCGGTGTGGCAGGCGCCGCCTTCCTGGTCGACCGTCAGCAGCACGGTGTCGCCGTCGCAGTCCAGGCGCACCGCGTGCACATGCTGCGTGTGGCCCGAGGTCGCGCCTTTGACCCACTGCTGGGCGCGGGAGCGCGAATAATAGGTGGCCTCGCGGGTTTCCAGAGTGCGCGCCAGCGCCGCGTCGTCCATCCAGGCGACCATCAGTACCTCGCCGCTGCCGCGCTCCTGCACGACGGCGGCGAAAAGGCCCTCGGCGTTGCGTTTCAGGCGTGCCGCGATCCCGGGGTCCAGCGTCATCGCACGACCACGCCCGCAGCGGCCATCGCCGCCTTCACCTGGCCGATCGTCAGCTCGCGGAAGTGAAAGACGCTGGCCGCCAAAACCGCATCCGCGCCAGCCGCGACCGCGGGCGCGAAATGCTCGGCCGTGCCGGCCCCGCCGCTGGCGATCACCGGCACGGTGACCGCCGACCGGACCGCGCGCAGCATCGCCAGGTCGAACCCGGCCTTGGTGCCGTCGGCGTCCATCGAGTTCAGCAGGATCTCCCCCACCCCCAGATCCGCCCCGCGCGACGCCCACTCGACGGCATCGATACCGGTACCGCGGCGGCCCCCGTGAGTGGTGACCTCCCAGCCCGACGGGGTGGGCACCGCTCCCGGCGGTACCGTGCGGGCGTCGACCGACAGCACGATGCACTGCGAGCCGAACTGCCTTGCCATCTCTTCCAGCAGGTCGGGCCGGGCGATCGCGGCAGTGTTCACCGAGACCTTGTCGGCACCCGCGCGCAGCAGGGTGTCGACGTCCCCGACCGCACGCACCCCGCCGCCGACCGTCAGTGGAATGAACACCTGCTCGGCGGTGCGGCGCACCACGTCCAGCATCGTCGCCCTGCCCGACGACGACGCGGTCACGTCCAGGAAGGTCAGTTCGTCGGCGCCTTCGGCGTCGTAGGCCGCCGCCAACTCCACCGGATCGCCGGCGTCGCGCAGGTTCTCGAAGTTGACACCCTTGACGACACGTCCGGCGTCGACATCCAGGCACGGGATCACCCGCACGGCAAGGCCGGTACCCGCGTCCATCTCAGTAATCCTCCGGTGTGCCGGTGGCGCGCAGGATCTCGAGTATCTCGCCGTGCACGCCCGGCGCCGCGGCCAGCGCCGACCGCGCCGCAGGTGTCCACGCCTCACCGGCGAGGCTGGTGACGATGCCACCGGCGGCCCGCACCAACGCCACGCCGGCGGCGTGGTCCCAGATGTGGTCCCCGAAACTTATTGCCCCACCGAGAATCCCGTCGGCCACGTAGACGAGGTCGATGCCGGTGGAGCCGTGCATGCGCAGCCGCGACGAAACCCGGCTGAGGTTCTCCAGCACGGCCATCCGATACCGTCCGGGGAAACGCCCCCGCGCATCGGCACTGAACGTGCCCACCCCGACCAGGCTGTGGACCAGTTTGGTGTCGACCAGCAGAGGCTGCGGCACACCGTTTTTCAGCAACGGACCCCCGGCGACGGCGGTGTAGCGATCGTCGACGAAAGGCAGCCAGGTCAGGCCCGCCACCGGTTCCCCATCGTGCAGCAGGGCCAGCAGGATGGCAGCCATCGGTGACCCCGCGGCGTAGTTGAAGGTGCCGTCGATCGGGTCCAGCACCCACACCCACGGCTCGTCGAGGTCGGCGCCGCCGAACTCCTCGCCGTGCACCCCGATCCCAGTGGTCTCGACCAGCGCAGCGACCACCTGCCGCTCGATCGCCAGGTCGATCTCGGTGGCGAAGTCGTTGCCCTTCTTGGCAACCGCCGAATCGGCCCGGTGACCCTCCAGAAACTGCGGCACGGCGGCGTCGAGGATCACCGACGCCTGTGCGACCAGCGCGGTGAGATCCATCGCAGACCCTAGCCTCGCACCGCGGCCAGCGCCTGAGGCAACGTGAAACGCCCGGCGTAGAGGGCCTTGCCCACGATGGCGCCCTCGACGCCGCGACCGGTCAGGGTGGCGATCGCGCGCAGGTCGTCCACGCTGGACACGCCACCGGAGGCGATCACCGGGGCCTCGGTGTGCTCGGCGACGCGGGCCAGCAGGTCCAGGTTGGGCCCGCCCAGCGTGCCGTCCTTGGTGACGTCAGTGACGACATAGCGTGAACATCCTTCGCCGTCGAGGCGTTCCAACACTTCCCACAGATCGCCACCGTCGGTCTCCCAGCCGCGACCGCGCAGCCGGTGCCGTCCGTCCTCGATCTGCACGTCGAGCCCCACGGCCACCTTGTCGCCGTGCTCGGCAATCGCGCGGGCGCACCACTTCGGGTTCTCCAGCGCCGCCGTGCCCAGGTTCACCCGGGCGCAGCCGGTGGCCAGGGCCGCGGCCAGCGAGTCGTCGTCGCGGATACCGCCCGAGAGCTCCACCCGAACGTCGAGCTTGCCCACCACCTGTGCGAGCAGGTCGCGGTTGGAGCCCCGGCCGAAGGCGGCGTCCAGATCCACCAGGTGAATCCATTCGGCGCCGTCGCGCTGCCAGTTCAGCGCCGCGTCCAGCGCCGAGCCGTACTCGGTTTCACTGCCCGCCCTGCCCTGCACCAGGCGAACGGCACGGCCGTCGACCACGTCGACGGCGGGTAACAAAATCAGCGGCATCTCTACAACCCCTCAACCCAATTGCTCAGCACGGCCGCGCCGGCATCCCCGCTCTTCTCGGGGTGAAACTGGGTGGCGCACAGCGCACCGTCCTCGACCGCGGCCAGAAAAGGCGCCCCGTGGGTGGCCCAGGTCGGCACCGCATCCCGGGTCCCCTCCCAGCGTTGTGCCGCGTAGGAGTGGACGAAGTAGAACCGGGTGTCGGCGTCCAGGCCCTGGAACAGCGCACTGCCCGGCGCGGCATTCACCACGTTCCAGCCCATGTGCGGGATCACCGGGGCGCGCAGCCGGATGACCTCCCCCGGCCATTGCCCGCAGCCCTTCGTCTGGACCCCGAACTCGATGCCGCGGGCGAATAGGATCTGCATGCCGACGCACACCCCCAGCACCGGACGGCCGCCCGCGACCCGCTCGGCGATGATGCGCCGGCCGCCGATCCTGCCCAGGCCGTTCATGCACGCCTCGAAGGCACCGACGCCGGGCACAACCAGCCCGTCGGCCGCCGCGGCGGCACCCGCGTCGGAAGTCACCTCGACCGACGCGCCGACCCGCTGCAGCGCGCGTTGCGCCGACCGCAGATTGCCCGAGCCGTAGTCCAGGACCACAACAGATGGCTTCGTCACAGAACGCCTTTGGTGGACGGCACACCCGACACCCGGGGATCGGGCTCGACGGCCTGGCGCAACGCGCGGGCAACGGCCTTGTACTGCGCCTCGGTGATGTGATGCGGGTCGCGCCCGTAGAGGACACGCACGTGCAGCGCGATGCGGGCGTTGGCGGCCAGCGACTCGAACACGTGCCGGTTGGCCACGGTGTGGTAGGGCACCGAGCTGCCCGCAATGGTGGTGCGCAACAGGTGATCCGGCTCCCCGGTGTGCACGCAGTAGGGCCGCCCGGACACGTCGACCGCGGCGTGGGCCAGCGTCTCGTCCATCGGGATGAACGCGTCCCCGAAGCGGCGGATGCCCCTCTTGTCGCCGAGCGCTTCGCGCAGCGCCTGGCCCAGCGCGATCGCGGTGTCCTCGATGGTGTGGTGCCCTTCGATCTCGACGTCGCCCTTGGTGCGCACGGTCAGGTCGAAGCTGGCGTGGCTGCCCAGCGCCGTGAGCATGTGGTCGTAGAACGGGACACCGGTGTCGACGTGGACCACACCGGTGCCGTCGAGGTCCAGTTCGATGACGATGTCGGATTCGCGGGTGCGACGCTCGATGCGCGCGCGGCGGGTTTTCCCAGCGTTCTCGGTCGCGGTCACGGTGCTCCTACGGGGGTGACGGGCGCCAGTTCGGTGGCGGCGATGTGGGCACTGGCCCGCAGAAACGCGTCGTTCTCCTCGGTAAGGCCCGTGGTGGCGCGCAGGTAGCCGGCGATGCCGACGTCGCGGATCAGCACGCCGGCGTCCAGGTAGCGCTGCCAGGCGCCCGGTGCGTCGGCGAACTCCCCGAACAGCACGAAGTTCGCGTCGCTCGGTATGACGCGGAAACCCATGGTGCGCAACGCTTTCGCCACACGCTCTCGCTCGGCGATCAGCGCCGCGACGCTGGCCAGCGTGTCGTCGGCGTGCCGCAGCGCGGCCCTCGCCGCGGCCTGGGTGACCGAGGACAGGTGGTAGGGCAACCGCACCAGCAGCAGCGCGTCGATCACCGCCGGTGTGGCGACCAGGTAGCCGAGCCTGCCGCCGGCGAAGGCGAACGCCTTGCTCATGGTGCGGGTGACGACCAGCCGCGTCGGGTACTCGGCGACCAGCGACACCGCGCTGGGCTGGGCGGAGAATTCACCGTAGGCCTCGTCGAGGATCAGGATGCCCGGCACCACGTCGAGCAGCCGCCGCAGGTCGCGCAGCGAGATGCTCTGTCCCGAAGGGTTGTTGGGGCTGGCGACGAACACCACGTCGGGTTTGTTCTCGGCGATCGCGGCGACCGCCGTGTCCAGGTCGAGGCTGAAGTCGTCGGCGCGGGGGGCCTCGATCCATTCGGTCTGCGTGCGGTGCGAGATGATCGGGTGCATCGAGTAGGAGGGGACGAACCCGATCGCGGCCCGGCCCGGCCCGCCGAAAGCCTGCAGCAGCTGCTGCAGGATCTCGTTGGAACCATTTGCCGCCCAGACGTTTTCGACCCCAAGCCGGATACCGGTCTGGGCGGTGAGATAACCGGCCAGGTCGCGGCGCAGCGCCACCGCGTCGCGGTCGGGGTAGCGGTGCAGTGCGGCGGCCGCCGCACCCACCGACCGCGTGACGTCCTCGACGAGCGCGGAGGTGGGCGGGTGCGGGTTCTCGTTGGTGTTGAGCCGCACCGGCACCTCCAATTGCGGCGCGCCGTAGGGCGATTTGCCCCGCAGGTCCTCGCGCAACGGCAGGTCCGCCAGGGTCGGTTGCCGCGCAGTCATCGCTCGAACCTCCGCCGTACCGCCACACCGTGCGCGGGCAGGTCCTCGGACTTGGCCAGCGTGACCACGTGCCCGGACACGTCCTTGAGGGCCGCCTCGGTGTAGTCGACGACATGGATGCCGCGCAGGAACGTCTGCACCGACAGGCCGCTGGAGTGCCGCGCACTGCCCGCCGTCGGCAGCACGTGGTTGGACCCGGCGCAGTAGTCGCCGAGGCTCACCGGCGCGTACGGACCCACGAAGATGGCCCCGGCCGAACGGATCCGCTCAGCCACCCGGGCCGCGTCGGCGGTCTGGATCTCCAGGTGTTCGGCGGCGTAGGCGTTGACGACGTCGACCCCGGCGTCCAGGTCGTCGACCAGGATGATCGCCGACTGGGGTCCGCCGAGGGCGGTCGTGACGCGGTGGCGGTGCACCGTGGTTTGCAGCTGGACGGCCAGTTCGGCGTCGGTGGCGTCGGCCAGGCCGGCGCTGGGGGTGACCAGCACGCTGGCGGCCATCTCGTCGTGTTCGGCCTGGCTGATCAGGTCGGCCGCCACGTGCGCCGGGTCAGCGGTGTGGTCGGCGAGGATGGCGATCTCGGTCGGCCCGGCTTCCGCGTCGATGCCCACCTGGGAGCGGCAGAGCCGCTTGGCGGCGGTGACATAGATGTTGCCGGGCCCGGTGATCATGTCCACCGGCGCCAGCTCGGACCCATCCGTGTCGGTGCCGCCGTAGGCCAGCAGCGCGACCGCCTGCGCGCCGCCCACGGCCCACACTTCGTCGACGCCCAGCAGCGCGGCCGCGGCCAGGATCGTCGGGTGCGGCAGGCCGTCAAAACGTACCTGCGGCGGGCTGGCGACGACCAGGGAGGCGACGCCGGCGGCCTGTGCGGGCACCACGTTCATCACCACGCTCGACGGGTATACCGCGTTGCCGCCGGGCACGTACAGGCCCACCCGCTCGACCGGGACCCACCGCTCGGTGACCGTCGCGCCCGGCCCCAGCGTGGTGGTCACGTCAGGGCGGCGCTGGTCGGCGTGCACGGCGCGGGTGCGCTCGATCATCACCGCCAGCGCGTCGCGGACCTCGGGCTCCAGGCCGGACAGCGCCGCCTCGAGCGCGGCGGCGGGCACCCGGACCGCCGCAGGCCGCACGTGGTCGAACGACGCTCCGTAGTCCAGCGCCGCCTGCGCGCCGCGCTCGGCGACGGTCGCCACGATCGGGCGAACCGTCGGAAGAACGGACTCCACGTCGGCGCCGCCGCGCGGCAGCGCCGCCCGCAGCCGGGCAGCCGTCAACTCCGTGCCCCGCAAGTCGATGCGGGCGATCACAGGTGCCGGCGTGGAAGTCACATCGCCCATTGTCCCAGAGCAACTCAAGTCGTTATCCGGCCGGTACAGTGCCGGTGAACACCCGCTTCGGAAAGGGAGCCGTAATGTCCGCAAAGGATCATCCCAACAACGCGCCGGGCGTCCCGATGGTGTTCCCGCCCTGGTTCGAGCGCTTCCAGATCAAATACTTCAACCCGGCGGTCAAGCCGTTCGCACGTTTTCTGCCCGCAACGGCGACCATCACGCATCGCGGGCGCACGTCCGGCAAGCCCTATGAGACCATCATCACGCCCTATCGCAAGGGAAACGTGCTGGCGATCGCGCTCGGCCACGGCAAGACCAACTGGGTCAAGAACGTGCTTGCCGCCGGCGAGGCCGACGTGCGGTTCAGCCGCAACCGCGTGGTGCACCTCACCAATACGCGGATCCTGCCGGCCGGTTACGAGGGGCCCGACGTCGAAAAGCTGCCGCGGATGGCGCGCATGCAGTTACGCCGGATCGGGGTGTTCGTCGGCGATATCGCCTAAGGCCGTGGGCTTTCCGCGCGTCGAAATATAAGCCAGCGCGAGGCGCATCGGCGTGTCGTGTGCGTGGTGTATGTGTCGCGACAGAGCGAGCGGGGCGGGACGGGGCCTGGGCGCGAGCCCTACATGTCCAGCCCGACGTCGAGCACGCGCACCGAATGGGTCAGCGCCCCGACTGCCAGGTAGTCCACCCCGGTCGCGGCGTAGGTCGCCGCGCTGTCGAGGCGCAGCCCCCCGGAGGACTCGAGCAACACCGTGGGCGCGCGGGAGTCGCGGCGCTGCACGGCCATCTGCGTCTGCCACACCGGGAAGTTGTCCAGCAGCACCAGCTCGGGCTTTTCGGCCAGCACCGCGTCGAGCTGCTCGAGCGAGTCCACTTCGACCTCGCAGGGCAGGTCGGGGGCCGCTGCTTGCACCGCGCGCAGCGCCTTGACCACCGATCCGGCGGCCACCACGTGGTTGTCCTTGATCAATGCGGCGTCGCCGAGGCCGAGCCGATGGTTGACGCCCCCGCCGGCCCGCACCGCGTATTTCTGCAGCAGCCGCAGGCCGGGCAGCGTTTTGCGGGTGTCGCGGATCTTGGCCTTGGTGCCTTCCACGGCCGCCACCCAGGCCGCGGTCGCGGTGGCGATCCCCGACAGGTGACAGATCAGGTTCAGCATGGTGCGCTCGGCGGTCAGCAGCCCACGGGTGGGCGCCCGCACGGTCAACAGCGCCTCCCCCGGCTGCACGCGGGCTCCGTCCTCGACGCGGTGCACCACCTCGTGGCCGCCGGCGCCGAGCACCTCGTCGAGCACCAGCAACGCGACGTCCACCCCGGCGAGCACGCCGGGCTCGCGGGTCACCATCGATGCGGTGGCCACCGCGTCGCCGGGAACCGTCGCCAGCGTCGTCACGTCGGGCCCGTAGCACAGATCCTCGTCGAGACCGCGCCGGACGATGTCCAAAGCGGCGGCCCGTTCGGCGTCGGACAGCATCGTCATCCCACCGTCGCCAGCGTTTCGACCAGCACCGACGTGCGATCTTCGGCCAGCCGCAGGACGCTGGAGCGGGCCCGCTCCGGCGTCGCGTCGGGGTATTCGGCGCGATGGTGGCAACCCCGGCTCTCGGTGCGGGCCAGGGCCGCGGCGGTGACCGCGCGGGCCGTCATCGTCAGTGCGGCGTCCTCGAAATCACGCCGACCCGCGATCCGACGCACCGGCGCCCCCGCCAAGATCTCGGACAGCCGCTGCAGCCCGGCCGCATCGCGCACGACCGCCGCGTCCCGGCTCATCGCGCACTGCAGGTCCTCGCGCCGCGGCGCGGCGTAGGTCAGCGGCTCCACCGCCGCAGCGCGAACCCGCCCGGCCGCCGACGCGTGCGTGGCCGCGGCCTTGCCGGCGCGGCCGCCGACCACCAGCCCTTCCAGCAGGCTGTTGGACGCCAACCGGTTGGCGCCGTGCATCCCGGTGCGGGCCACCTCGCCGGCCGCGAACAGCCCCGGCAACTCGGTCCGGCCGGACACGTCGGTGACGATCCCACCGCAGCTGTAGTGCGCCCCCGGGACGACCGGCATGGGCTGGCGGACCGGGTCGATGCCCGCGGCCCGGCACGCGGCGCTGACGGTCGGGAACCGGGCCTCGAAGCTCTCGATGCTGCGGGCGTCGAGTAGGACGTACGGGTCGCCGGTGGCCTTCATCCGGGCGTCTATGGCCGCCGCGACGATGTCGCGCGGTGCCAAATCCGCCATCGGGTGGACACCGGCCATGATCGCATTGCCCTGCCGGTCAAGCAGTGTCGCGCCCTCACCGCGGATGGCCTCGGTGACCAGCGGACGGCGCCCGCCCGTGCCGCCCCGGAACAGCATCGTCGGGTGGAACTGGATGAACTCGACGTCACTGACCGCGACCCCGGCCCACAACGCCAACGCGATCCCGTCGCCGGTCGACACGCTCGGGTTGGTGGTGGCGCCGTAGAGATGCCCGAGCCCGCCGCAGGCCAGGATCACCGACGGCGCGCTGATGATCCCGTGACCGTCCGGATTGCCCACCAACACCCCGGTGACCGCTTCTTCGCCCAGGGCGCCGTCGTGCAGCACGCGCAGGGCCACGTGGCCGGTGCGGATGTCCAGCACGGCCGCGGCGTGGTCGAGCGCGCGCTGCACCTCGGCGCCCGTGGCGTCGCCACCGGCGTGCACGATCCGGCGCCGGGAGTGCCCGCCCTCGCGTGTGAGCGCCCACCGGCCGGGGGCCGCTTCGTCGAATCGCGCTCCCTCACCGACCAATTCGGTCACGGCGCGGTAGCCGTCGGCCACGATCGAGGTGACCGCGTCGGGGTCGCACAGGCCGGCACCCGCGACCAGGGTGTCGGCGACGTGGGCGTCGATCGAATCGTCGTTGTCGGGCAGCACCACCGCGATGCCACCCTGGGCGTAGTGCGTCGCGGTCGTGCCGTGCGTCTGGTCGGCCTTGGACAGCACCACGACGCGGCGCCCGGAGCGCTGGGCGGCCAGGGCCGCGGCCAATCCGCCGACGCCGGTGCCGATGACGACGACGTCGGCGCTGTCCGTCCACGCCGCAGCGGCGGTCATTCCCCGCCGCCCGGCTGCCCGATTTCGATCATGCGCTGCACGCTGCGCCGCGCCGCCGCGGCGATGTCGGGGTCGACATCGACCTCGTCGGCACCCTCCACCAGGCAGCGCAACACGGCCGCGGGGGTGATCATCTTCATGTAGCGGCACGATGCGCGGTCGTTGACCGCCTGGAAGTCCACGTGCGGTGCCGCCCGGCGCAGTTGGTAGAGCATGCCGACCTCGGTGGCGACCAGCACCTTGCGGGCCCGCGTGACATTGGCGGCATCCAGCATGCCGCCGGTGGACAAGATCTTCACCCGGTCCGCGGGAAAAGCACCCTCACCCGCGAGGTACAACGCCGATGTCGCGCAACCGCATTCGGGATGCACGTACAGCTCGGCGTCGGGGTTCGCGCGGGCCCTCTCGGCCAGTTCGTCGCCGTTGATGCCGGCGTGCACGTGGCACTCGCCGGCCCACACGTGCAGGTTGGTTCGCCCGGTGACGCGGCGGACGTGCGCGCCCAGGAATTGGTCGGGGCAGAACAGCACCTCGCGGTCGGGATCGATGGAGGCGACGACGTCGACGGCATTGGACGACGTGCAGCAGATGTCGGTGAGCGCCTTGACCGCCGCGCTGGCGTTGACGTAGGAGACGACGACGGCGCCGGGGTGTTCGTCCTTCCAGGCGCGCAGGTCGTCGGGGGTGATGGAGTCGGCCAGCGAGCACCCGGCCCGCTGGTCGGGAATGAGCACGGTCTTGTCCGGGCTGAGGATCTTGGCGGTCTCGGCCATGAAGTGCACGCCGCAGAACACGATGGTGTCCTCGGGCGCCTCGGCGGCGATCCGCGACAGTGCCAGCGAGTCGCCGACGTGGTCGGCCACGTCCTGGATGGCCGGCAGCTGATAGTTGTGCGCGAGGAGGGTGGCGTTGCGCGCCGTGGCCAGTCGGCGGATCTCGGCGGCCCACTGCTCGTCGGCGTCCACCCCGGTGTAGCCGGAGGGCGAATCGGTGACGCCGGTGGCCTGGTTTTCCGCGAACGTGTCCATGCCTTTCAGCACCGTCACGGCGGCTCCTTTCGGCTAGGAGGTTTTCGACTTAGAATCGAAAACATGTCCCATGGTAACACCGCGCACGAAGTGCTCGCCGTCGTGTTCCAGGTTCGCCCGGGGGCCGAGCCGGTGAAGGCGGGGGTTCGAAAAGAGAAACCGCAGCTTAACGTGCTGTTATGGCAGCGGGCCAAGGATCCGCAAAAAGGTGCCTGGTCGCTGCCGGGCGGGCGGCTGCGCAATGACGAGGACATGACGACCTCGGTCCGGCGCCAACTCGCCGAGAAGGTCGACCTGCGCGAGCTGGCACATCTCGAGCAGCTGGCGGTCTTCTCCGACCCGCACCGGGTGCCCGGTAACACCCGCAGGATCGCGTCGACGTACCTGGGCTTGGTTCCCCTCCCCGCCACTCCCGAGCTGCCCCCGGACACCCGCTGGCACCCCGTGAGTTCGCTGCCGCCGATGGCCTTCGACCACGGCCCGATGGTGACCCACGCCCGCACCCGGCTGGTGGCCAAGATGTCCTACACGAACATCGGGTTTGCCCTGGCGCCCACGGAGTTCGCGCTCTCGACGCTGCGCGACATCTACGGCGCCACCCTGGGCCACCCGGTAGACGCGACGAACCTGCAGCGGGTCCTGGTCCGGCGCGGGGTCATCACCCAGACAGGTTCCATCGCGCAGTCGGGGCGTAGCGGCGGGCGGCCCGCGTCCCTCTACCACTTCGTCGACTCCCGGCTCCGGATCACCGACGAGTTCGCCGCGTTCCGTCCGCCCGGCCAGCCGTGAAGGTTTAGTCCCGCGCGAGCCTGGTCACACTACGGCGGTTACGTTGTGGTTACCACCCGTTCATACGCGACAATGCCGGTTGGCCAAGAAGGGATCCCTCATGGTTGAACTCGGCAATCTGGCGGATGCACATGGCGCGGAGTGGATCGGCCGGCCGCCACACGAGGAATTGCAGCGCAACGTGCGCCCGCTGCTGCCCGCTGACGACCCCTTCTACCAGCCTCCACTGGGTTATCGGCATTCCCGGCCGGGCACCGTGCTGCGCTCACGCGACGTCGAGCTGGCGTTTCTGGGCCTGATCCCGCAGGCCGTCAAAGCCGTCCAGCTGCTCTACCGGACGACCGATCTGAACGGCGAGCCGGAGGCGACCGCGACCACCGTGATCGTGCCGGCCGAGCTCGCTCCCGGGCAGGCCTGCGCACTGCTGTCCTATCAATGTGCGATCGACGCCGTGTCGTCACGCTGCTTCCCGTCCTATGCGCTGCGGCGCCGGGCCAGGGCGCTCGGGTCCATCGGCCAGCTCGAACTGTTTCTGATCGCCGCCGCCGTCGCCGAGGGATGGGCGATTTCGGTGCCCGACCACGAGGGCCTCAAGGGCCGGTGGGGCGCGCCCTACGAACCCGGCTATCGCGTCCTGGACGGCATCAGGGCCGCACTGGGTTCGGACCGGCTCGGGCTGTCACCGGCCGCGCCGATCGGGCTGTGGGGCTACTCCGGCGGCGGACTGGCCAGCGCATGGGCCGCCGAGATGTGTGCCGAGTACGCACCTGAACTCGATATCGTCGGTGCGGTGCTGGGCTCACCCGTCGGCGATCTGGGCAACACCTTCCGCAGGCTCAACGGCAGCTTCCTGTCGGGCCTGCCCGCGCTGGTGGTGGCCGCGCTCGCCCACACCTATCCAGACCTGGACCGCGTCATCACCGAGCACGCCAGCACGGAAGGCCTCGCCGTGCTGGAGTCGCTCGAGAAGATGACGACGATGAAAGCCATCGTCGCGATGGCGGGCAAGGACATGGGCGACTACCTCGACAAACCACTCGAGGACGTCCTGTCGACTCCCGAGGTCAGCTACGTCTTCGACCAGATCAAGCTCGGCGCCGCGGTGCCGGCGCCGCCGGTGCTGCTGGTGCAGGCCGTGCATGACTACTTGATCGACGTCGAGGACATCGACGTGCTCGCCGACGCCTACTCCGCCGGCGGAGCCCGGGTCACCTACCACCGGGACGCGTTCAACGAGCACATGCTCCTGCACCCGCTGTCGGCCCCGATGACGCTGCGCTGGCTCACCGACCGGTTCAACGGCCGGCCGCTGACCGAGCACCTCATCCGGACGACGTGGCCGACGATGTTCAACCCGATGACCTATGTCGGAATGGCCCGGCTGGCCAGGATCGCCGCGAAGGTCGTCTTCGGCAGGAAGATCCACCGTCGTCCGCTATGACACGGCTGTGTCCGTGGATCCTCCCGCGCCCACCGGCAGCGGATCGGCGGGCCGGTGGGCCGCCGGCGAAGCGCCCAGGTCGTCGCGAGTGTGCGCCGCCGCCATCAGGGCGTAGACCAGTGTGGCGATGGCCGCGGGCCACAGCAGCGTCGCCGCCACCTGTAGCGGCCCGTGGGAGAAGAACACCGGCGGCGCCTCGACCACGTAGGCCACCGCCGGGCTCCCAGACAGCGGTATGGCGTCGAAGTCCATCTCTCCGTAGCGCAGTCTGACCAGCACTGCGCCCACGGCGCAGGCCACGGCCGCGGTGGCCAGCATCCCGACGAACAGCCCGACGACCATTCCCGGACCGCGCCGGCGGCGCCACTGCCACCCCAGCACGGCCGTCACGACCGCCAGCGCGGTCAGCAGGCCCAGTAGCAGGCACGGGTCGTCGAAGAAGTGCTCGGATTCGGTGCCCAGATACTCGTGGACGCGCTCGCCGGCCCGGGTCTTGGCCACCACCGCGTGGATGGGCGCGGCAATCCACGCCCACAGCGCGCCCAGCAACGTCCCGGTCAACGACAACGCCAGCGCCGCGCCGGCGAACACTCGCCCACGACCGTTCACCGCCGGCCCTCCAGGTTCGAGGAATCCACGTGTCCGTGCCGCGAGCAGTGTGCCCGCCAGCCGTCCGGACGGACCTGCACCACCATGCGGCGTCCGCACTCGGCGCAAAACCGTGGCGGCTCAAGGCCCTGCTGGGCCGCGGTCGGCACCACGGTCCCCCCTAACTCCCCGGTGTAGACGTTGTAGATGCCGCCGCTGACCGGCACGCCCAGATCCTCGGCCACAATTGCCTATTCCTACAGGCTGGCGTTGAGCGCCTTGATCGGCATCTGCAAGTCGCCGAGCAATTCCAGGTCGGCTTCGGCGGGACGGCCGAGGGTGGTCAGGTAGTTCCCGACGATCACGGCGTTGATACCGCCCAGGATGCCCTGCTTGGCGCCCAGGTCGCCCAAGGTGATCTCGCGGCCGCCGGCGAAGCGCAGGATGGTACGCGGCAAGGCCAGCCGGAAGGCGGCCACCGACTTCAGCGCCTCGCCGGCCGGCAGCACCTCCAAGTCCCCGAACGGCGTGCCGGGCCGGGGGTTGAGGAAGTTCAGCGGGACCTCGTCGGGATCCAGTTCGGCCAGTTCGGCGGCAAATTCGGCGCGCTGCTCGAGGGTTTCCCCCATGCCGAGGATGCCGCCGCAGCACACCTGGATGCCGGCGTCGCGCACCATCGACAACGTCTGCCAGCGTTCTTCCCAGGTATGGGTGGTGACGACGTTGGCGAAGAACGACCGCGCGGTCTCGAGGTTGTGGTTGTAGCGATGCACCCCCATCGCCTCGAGCTGCTCGACCTGCTCGGGGGTCAGCATCCCCAGCGAGCAGGCGATGTTGATCTCGACCTCGGCGCGGATCGCTTCGATGCCCGCGGCGACCTGCGCCATCAGGCGTTCGTCGGGTCCGCGGACCGCGGCGACGATGCAGAACTCGGTGGCACCCGACTTGGCGGTCTGTTTGGCCGCCTCGACCAGGCTGGGGATGTCGAGGCGGGCGCTGCGCACGGGCGATGCGAAGAGGCCCGACTGGGAGCAGAAGTGGCAGTCCTCGGGGCAGCCGCCGGTTTTCAGGCTGATGATGCCCTCTACCTCGACCTCCGGGCCGCACCAGCGCATCCGCACCGCGTGGGCCAGCGCCAGCAGCTCGTCGAGCCGGTCGTCAGGCAGCCGCAGCACCGCCAGCACCTGCTCACGGCTCAGCCCCTCACCGCGCTCCAGAACCTGCCGGCGGGCCTCCGCGAGAATGTCGGCCGGAATGTCGGTGTCCTGGCTTCCGGTGCTTGGCCGAGCCGCCGCCTGAGTCACCCAGTGCTCCTTTACGCCGTGTACGAGTCCGCGTTCACGTTAGGTTAGCGGCCTGCACCGACCAAACTGCGGTCAGCCGATCGGGTGTTCGGCGCGCTTGGCGCCGTCCCAGCGGCGCAGGCCCGCGAACTGGCCGTCGATCTGACGCGGCCGGCCCGCGATGCGCAGCGCCCGGCTCAGCTGGGCGCCGCCGACGCGGCGGGCCAGCGTGACGTGCGGGGTCCATTGGCCGGGCAGGCTGTTGGGCATCGGCGACGACGCCAGGTGCGGACCGCATAGCCGGTGTGCCTCGGCGTGCAGGGCCAGCAGTTCGCTCGTCGGCACCACGAGCCGCGCGAACACCACGTTGTCCCGGCCGAACAGCACCGGCGCCCCGATGGTGGCCGGCAGCGGCAGCCGCGCGACCAGCGGGCACAGCAGTTCGTCGACGTCGTTATCGATCCGTTCGGCGACGGCCAGCGTGACGTGCGGGCGGCTGGCCGGCGCCTGGCTGGGGATTTCCGCGGCGGCCAGCCGCTCCCAAATGCGACGGACGGCCGCCTCGGTATCGTGGTCGAAGACCAGCTCGATCGAGTGCACCATCAGCGGAGCAACCCGGTCACCCAGTCGCGGTCGAAGGCCGCCGCGCTCATCTCCGCGAACTGCGCGCGGTCCAGCTTGCCGGCCCCGGCGGGCAGCGCGGCGCGCACCGGGGCCATCCCGGCCAGCGCGGTACGGTTCGAGGCCTCCACCACGCCGGGCCGCGCCGGCCAGCTGCCGATCACCAGGCCGATACACGAAACTCCCTTGGCGGCAAGGGCTTCCAGGGTGAGCGCAGTGTGGTTGAGGGTGCCCAGCCCGGCTGCGACGGCGACCAGCGCCGCGGCGCCGAGGTCGACGGCCAGGTCGCGCACCGTGACGCCCCCCTCGGCGAGTTCGACCAGCAGCCCTCCCGCGCCCTCGACCAGGGTCAGCCCGCCGGGGCGGTCCAGGCCGCCGATCAGCTCGCGGAGTTGCGCACGGGTGGGCAGCGCCTTGCCGGCGGCCTCGGCGGCGGCGGCCGGCGCCAGCGGCTGCGGATAACTCGCGCCGCCGGCGACCTCGGTGACTCCCGACAGCCGCGCCGCCTCGGCGAGGTCGTCGTCGCCGCAGTCGGTGCCGGTCTGGACGGGCTTGCACACCGCCACCTCGATACCGGCCAAGCGGGCATGGCAGGCCAGCGCCGCGGTGACGATGGTCTTCCCGACGCCGGTGCCGGTACCGGTGACGAACAGGACGGTCAATGGCGGGCCACGGCGAGCACGTCGGTCAGCACGCGGCGCGCAAGCGCCAGCTCGTCGGCGTCCAGCGACGCGCGCGCGGTCAACCGCAGCCGCGACGTCCCGGCAGGGACGGTCGGAGGCCGGAAGCAGCCAACCTTCACGCCGGCGTCCAGGCTGGCCGCCGCGGCGGCCAGCGCCACCTCGGGCTCGCCCAGGATCACCGACACCACCGCCGATTGCGGCACCTCGGGCACCACGCAGATCCGGGCCAGTTCCCGGGCGTGCCGCAGCACCGCGTCCGGCCGCCACGGTTCGGCGCGCAACACGCGCAGCGCAGCCAGCGCGGCGCCCACGGCCGACGGTGCCAGGCCGGTGTCGAAGATGAACGTTCGCGCGGCGTCGACCAGATGAGCACGCACCGCCGGCGGCCCCAGCACCGCGCCGCCCTGGCTGCCCAGCGCCTTGGACAGCGTCGTGGTCATCACCACGTCGGGCGCGCCGGCCAGCCCGACTTCGTGCAGCAGCCCGCGACCCGCGTCGCGCACGCCCAGGCCGTGTGCCTCGTCGACGATGAGCAGCGCACCATGACGCCGGCACGCCCCGTGCAGCTCCCGGAGCGGGGCCAGCGCGCCGTCGGCGCTGAAGACCGATTCGGTGATGACAAGGGCCCGCTCCTCGTCGCGCGTTGCCAGGGCCGCGTCGACGGCGTCGACGTCGCGGTGCGGTGTCACCACCACCCGCGCGCGCGACAGCCGGCAGGCATCCACCAGCGACGCGTGCGAATAGGCGTCGGAGACCAGCAGCGAACCCGGCCCGGACAGGCCGACGACAGCGCCCAGATTGGCCGTGTATCCCGAAGAGAACACCAAACCAGCGGCGGCACCGACGTATTCGGCGAGTTCGGATTCGAATTGCTGATGGAGCTCAGTGTCTCCGGTGACCAGGCGCGAACCGGTCGCCCCCGCGCCCCACATGCGCAACGCTACGACACCGCCGTCGATCACGTCGGGATGCTGGGACAGCCCGAGATAATCGTTGGACGCCAGGTCGAGTTCAGTGACGACGGCCGCACGCGGCACCAGCGAGCGACGTAGCCCGGCCTCTCGGCGCTTTTGCTCCACCTCATCCAGCCAGGCCAGCGGAGAAGTCTCGATCGGTGCCTGCCGGCGGGCGTTCATGGACCTAGAGCCTACGAGACCGTCGGAGAGCCCGACCATCGTGGAGATGATCTGCGGAATTCCCGACGAAGCCCACCCCCCGGGAGTTGCCTGCCGCGATCGCCCGGCGGCTGGGCCGTGTTGCTCGACGGCCGACGGTCGCGCGCGAGCGACTCCGCTACGGTGAGATGAGCTCGCCGGAGCCGCCGGCGGTTCCGCCGGAGCCGCCTGCCGCGCCACCGCTCCCGACGGTGGCATTCCCCGCAGTGATCGCAAAGGCGTTGCCGCCAGTACCACCGTCGCCGCCGGTAGGACCGGTGCCGCCGGCGCCGCCGGCGCCGCCGTACGCGAGGCCGGTGCTCAAGAAGTTGTAGCCGGTCCCGCCCGTTCCCCCGGTACCGCCGACGGTGGCACCGCTGCCGCCCACACCGCCGACGCCGCCGGTCGTGGTCCCCCAGTCGGCGGGGTACTTCAACAGGCCGTCAAAGGTGTCAACGAAGTTGTAGGGCCCCATGACCGCGGTGCCGCCGTTCCCGCCGTTCCCGCCGGCGTCGACCGTGCCGGCGCCGCCCACTCCGCCGGCCCCGCCGGTGGCGGTTCCCCACCCCAGGTTGAACGCCACACCGCCGGCACCGCCGTCACCACCGG
>NZ_JBMIOP010000089.1:0-24645 GCF_049197365.1 Mycobacterium sp. THU-M104 | reverse complement strand
CGGCTCAGGACTGCGCGCGAGAAGAACTTCAGCCTGTTGCGGCGGCAGGGCGCGGCTCGGGTGGAAGCCGAAGGTGCGCGCGGTGCCGCCCAGCCGGCCAACGAACGGCGAGCTGAGAAGGTGGAGGTCTTCGACGAGGCTCTGGCCCGGGTGAGTCAGCGCCTCGACGCCATCGGCGACACCGAGTAGCGACGGTGTCGGCCATCAGCTCCAGAAATCGTTCATGGGCTGGGCGTGCATGTCGTTGTAGGTGAGTGGGGCCAAAGCGCCGGGCGTAGGGCTCAACGAATCTTCGATCGTGGCCATCAGGCTGTACTCGTTGTAGTAGCTGCTGGTGACGAAGTGCCCGGATTGCATCCTTCCGGTTGCCACGGCGCCCTGCTTCGGGATGACGATCATCGGAACGTTGTTGCCTTCGTTGCCGACGCCCAGTGACAGGTTGTTGTAGTCCTCGTCCCACGTGATGATGATGGCGTCCTTCTGGTTCGGGTCGGTCCACGTCGGCGAGCTCTCGATGGTGGACACCTGTTGCTGGACGAACTGGTCTCCGGCCGCAACGTTGTACTGGTGGGTCGTGAGCTGGCTGCCGATGAAGTTGGCGATACCGGACGGAGAATCGGTGGGTCCTTCCATGTTGTTGGACTCGTTGGCGGCAAGCCACGCGAATTTCGTTGCGGTACTAAAGTTTTGAATATTGGGTCCCAGCTGCGACAGCGGGAGCAGGTGCGTCTGCAGATAGGCGGGGGTGTTGTTGTACACGTAGCCGAATTGGGCGAGGCGACTCGGAAGCGCTCACTGCATGTCACCGGACCCCGGAATGCGAAGACCGTCACAGCTCCTGTCGGGGGTGTGGCGAAGGTTCAGCGCTGCCGTCGCTGCGTGTGCTGCAAACACGTGACGATCGCTCCCTGGCCGGAATGCCGGATCGCCTTCACTGAATCGTTGTTCGGGGTGCGGCCGGCGGCGGGCTAGATTACCCGTGTGCGCATGGTTCGCCTGTTGGGCGCGGTCCTGACGATCCTCGCGTCGGGGTTGTCGCTGGCATCCCCGGCCGGCGCGCAGCCCCCGTCCGGACTCACCGACCACATCACCGACAGCACCGGGGTGTTGACGAGTTCGGGCCGGGCTGCGGTCAGCTCGGCAATCGACCGGCTGTACCGCGACCGCCACATTCGACTGTGGGTGGTCTACGTCGACAACTTCTCCAGGTTCAAACCCGACAACTGGGCCGACCGAACCCGCAGCGCCAGCGCGATGGGCCACGACGACGCGCTTCTGGCCGTAGCCACCAACACGAAGATGTTCACCTTCACCGCGCCGACCAGACTCACACCGATGGAGTCGAACAGCCTGCGGGACAACAAAATCAGACCCGCGGTAGCCGCGAAGGACTGGAGCGGCGCGGCGCTTGCCGCGGCAGACGGATTGGAGATCTCGGCAAGCTCGCCACACCGGAACCGGCTGCCAATCGCGGTCGTTGTCATGGCGGCCGCGGTGATCGGCCTCGTGGTCGGATTCCTGCTTCACCGCAGGCGCCGCCGCCGCGACGCGGGGCAGTCCGGCGCCGGCGACCCACAGGTCAAGGCCGAAGGGCATGACCAACCGTTGCCGCAGGCGTTGTCCACCGCGGACGCCAGACTGCGCCAGATCTCCGACTACGTCGCCGGGCATCGCCAGAGCATCGGCGCCGAAGCCAGAGCCCGGTTCGACGAGGCGAGGCGGGAATTGACCGCGGCGCGTGCCGAGGGTAAAGGTAACGGCATCGCAGCGGTCGCCCATGCCAACCGCGCGTCGACGCTGGCCGCTCAGGCGCAGACGCTGGCCAACGCCGACGTCCGGGCAGCGCATCGCGCGCGACGGTCTGCGTGAATTCGCATCGTCTGTTGGTTTTTGCCGCCCACCGACGGTGGTTGCTGCTGCGGTCGAGCCGTCGGCGCACACAGGTAATGTGGCAACGATGGACGGCGTGGCTGAACTGGTGCCAATACTACCGTCGCACCGCTTCGATGAGACCGCCCTCGTACGGCACCTGCGCGGACAACTTCCCGGCTTCGACGGTCAGCTGACCATTCGCCAATTCCAAGGTGGCCAGAGCAACCCGACGTTTCACCTGCAAACCACCGATGGCGAGTACGTGCTTCGTAAGAAGCCGCCGGGCGAGTTGCTGCCCCGAGCCCATGAAGTGGAGCGCGAACACCGCGTCATGTCGGCATTGCGCGACTCCGATGTGCCGGTGCCACGCATGCGCCTGCTGTGTGACGACGAATCCGTCATCGGTACAGCTTTTTTCATCATGGACTACGTCCCTGGGCGCATCTTTCACGACCCGGCCCTGCCCGGCGTCACTCTGGCGCATCGCGCGGCGATCTATGAGGACCTCGCACGCGTCCTCGCGGCGCTGCACCGGTTGGACTGGCATGCGGCCGGACTCGACGGGTTCGGCAGGCCGGAGGGCTACCTGCAACGCCAGGTGGCACTGTGGACCCGGCAGTGGCAGGCCGCGCGCGTGGAGGACATGCCGGCGATGGACCTGCTGGCGCGCTGGCTGCCCGACCACCTGCCACCGGAGGACGAGCCGGCGTGTATCGCGCACGGCGACTACCGTTTGGGCAATGTGCTGATCCATCCGACCGAGCCCCGGATCGTCGCAGTGCTGGACTGGGAGCTGTCGACCCTTGGCCATCCGTTGGCCGACCTGGGTTATACCTGTTTGACCTACCATCTTCCGCCGGGCTTCAGCGGCACAAGTGGGGTGGCGGGCGAGGATCTGACCGGCACCGGCATTCCCGACGAGCAAGCGTTCGTCGCGAGTTACTGTCGGCATGCCGACCGGGAGCCGCCTTGCTCGCTCGACGTGTTCATCGTGTTCTCGCTGTTCCGGCTCGCCTCCATCACCGCCGGCGTGTGGCGGCGCGGGCTCGACGGCAACGCGGCCGACTCCCGTGCCGGCACAACGGAGGTCCGCGACCGCTACCGCGGCTTGGCGCAGACGGCGTGGGCTCTGGCGCAGCGGCTGTGATGGCGGGCGAAGCCGGCCAATGACACTTTCGCCCTGGTGTCGATCCCCGGCGTGGGTGGCCGGTATCGCCGTCGTGGCCGCGATGGTGAGCCATTCCGTTCTCGCAGCGCCGCGAGCGGCGGCCGCATGCACGCTGACCGCCGACGACGAGCAATACATCGACCTGTTGGCTCAGAAGAACATGATCCACGGGTCTGAGGTCAACGACTGCGACATGGCCGCCGAGGGGCAGTGGTTCGCCGATCAGGTACGCAATTCGCCTGACCCGTTCGGAACCGCGAAAACTCTCGTGCAACAAGTGATCAACACCACACCGATGGCCCCGGATCGGGCTGAGTGGGAGGTCGAGGCGGCGATCTTCGTCTACGCACCGGAGTTGATCCCCACGATCAAGGATCAGTTCGCCCGCCAACACCCGCCGTGAGCCGAGCGAAAAGTGGTGCGCAGCTGCGCCAGTGCTCCGATGAAGCCGCAGGGGGCGACACGGTCGTCAGATTTGTGCCGCGGCACCCATCACGTCCGACGAGCGAGTCGCGGCCGTTCGTCGATCAGGTCCGCGTGGGCATGTGGCCGGTTGATCTGGCGTAACGTCGAGTTGTTTGGGATTGGGCGTCCCGTATCGAAGTCAAACGACAGGAGAGTCATGGGTCACGGCGCGCCGGGAGGCGCAGCGCCTGGCGGTGTGGCTGAGTTCAGCGCACCTCCGGTGGTGAGACTGGCCGGCAATGCGGGGCTTTCGCAGAGTTTACTGGGCAGCAAGGCATATGGCATCGACGTGATGCGCGGCCACGGCTTGCCGGTTCCCCCCGCGTTCTGCATCACCACCGAAGTATGCGGGCGCTTCTTCACCGACCCGCGGCGCGCCCTCGACGTCGTCTGGGACCAGGTGCTGGACGCGATGGCATGGTTACAGGACGAGACGGGGCGTTCGTTCGGCCGCGGCCCGCGTCCGTTGCTGGTGAGCGTGCGCAGCGGGGCCGCGGAGTCGATGCCCGGCATGCTCGACACGGTTCTGAACCTCGGTGTCACCGACGCGGTGCGTCAGGAACTCGAGGCCGGCTTCACAGCGGGTTTCGCCGAGGACACGTGCCGGCGATTCCGGGAGATGTACCGGCGAATCGTGCCCGGCGGCGACGGCGCCATCCCCGACGACGCGTATGCCCAGTTGCGGGGCGCGATCGAGGCGGTGTTCGGTTCATGGAATTCGTCGCGCGCGTCGACGTATCGACGCCACCATGGCCTTGACGACGCCGGCGGCACCGCGGTTGTGGTGCAGGCCATGGTTTTCGGGAACTTGGACACCAAGTCGGGCACCGGTGTGTTCGTTTCCCGGAATCCGATGACCGGAACCGACGAACCCTTCGGCGAGTGGCTGTCGGGTGGTCAGGGCGAACAGGTGGTGTCGGGCTGTGCCGACTGCGAACCCGTGACGGCGTTGCGCGAAGAATTTCCCGCCGTCTATGAGCGCCTTCTCACGGCGGCCCGCACCCTCGAGCGGCTGGGCCGCGACGCGCAGGAGATCGAGTTCACCGTCGAGGCGGGCCGGCTGTGGCTGCTGCAGACCCGCGCCGCGAACCGCTCCGCGCAGGCCGAGGTGCGGTTGGCGTTGCGTTTTCGCGCCGAGGGGCTCATCGATGACGCCGAGGTCCTGCGCCGGGTGACACCCGCCAAAGTCGAGGCGTTGCTGGCGCCCTCGTTGCAGCCCGAGGCCAGGATGGCGGCGCGGCTGCTGGCCCGCGGTGTCCCCGTGTGTCCCGGCGTGGCGCGGGGACGGGCGTACACCGACATCGACGCCGCCGTCGACGCCGCCCAGGGAGGCGAGGACGTCATCCTGGTGCGGTCCTCGACCAGTCCCCACGACGTGGGTGGCATGCTGGCGGTGCGCGGCATCGTCACCGAGGTGGGCGGCACCACCTCCCACGCCGCGGTGGTCAGCCGAGAGATCGGCCGTCCGGCCGTGGTCGGGTGCGGCGCCGGAGTGAGCGCGGCCGTGGATGGCAAGCTCGTCACTGTCGACGGAACGACAGGGGAGGTTCGGGAAGGCTTGCTGGAACTCACCGCCTGGACTGAGCGCGACACTCCCGACCTGGCCGCGCTCGCCGAGATCGCCCGCCACGTCGTTCCACTGCGCGCTCACCGCGACGGTCCGTATCCGCGTCTGGACGACGCGTCACCGGCGGGTATCCGCGCGGCTCTCGCCGCCGGTCACACCGATGTCGTATCGGCTGCACCATTGATCACCATGCTCACCGCGTTGCACGCCGGCGGCGCGCCGTGACGACAGAGCTCAAGGTGCTGCAGGCGCTTCGGCTCAAGGGGCGTATCGCCGTTGTCGACATCGCGGGCGCCGTCGACGAAGACCCCGTGGCAGTCAGCGAAACTGTTGTGCGCCTGGTTGATTCGGGGCTGCTGCTCGCCGACAGGACGGTTCGCCTGTCGCAGGAAGGGCGCGCCCGGTTGCAGGAACTGTTGGCTGTGGAACGGCAGGGGGTGGACCGACGTGCGATCGGTGTGGCCTATGGCGACTTCCGTTCGTTGAACCGGGATTTCAAGGAGCTGGTATCTGACTGGCAACTCAGGGATGGCCAGCCCAACAGCCATGACGACTCCCGATACGACGCCGCAGTGCTGGAGCGGCTGGACGGCGTCCACCGACGTGTCGTCCCGATCATCGCGGCCGTCTCCGAGCAGCTGCCGCGGCTGTCCGCGTACGCGGACAGGCTCGGCGCCGCTTACGCCAAAGTGCGGCGGGGAGAGACGATGTGGCTGACCAGGCCGCTCATCGACTCCTATCACACGGTGTGGTTCGAACTGCACGAGGAACTCATCGGCGCGGCCGGACTCACTCGGGATGGCGAAGCCCGGGCCGGGCACGCGGAATAGCGCCAGAATCTTTGCCCCCAGAAAAGCCGATACGGGCGAGTCGATGGCGGCACAATCGTTTGCGCGCGGCGTTTGCTGCCGGGAGGATAAGCGACATGGACGAGGCGGTCGGGGCGGCATTCGCGCTGCGGCGAGTGCCGCGGGGCTGTATGGTTGTCGCCTTCGCGGTCGTGCTGGCCGGACTGTCGCTGATCGGCCTCTCCGCGCCTGTGAAGATCGCCCGCGCCGACCCGCCGGCTTGCGCACCGGGCTGGGTGTGGAGCCCCAACCTGAACCAGTGCGTGTTCTGGCTGCCGACCGCGAACGGCCCTGGCGGTCCCGGGGGGACCGGGCGGGCCGGGTGGCCCCGGGGGACCGGGTGGCCCCGGCCCGCGCTAAACCCTTCGCCGCCGAGCCTGCGCTGAGAGCGTCCTCGGGGCGTGATTCGCGCGCTGGACGCAGACTCGACGCCGCCGCCGCAGACTCGGAGCGTTCGAATGTGGAACTTCACCGCCCCTCGGGCGTGATAGTGGCTCCCTCGGTCGTTATAGTGGCTAAGTAAAGCTTCGATCCGACGTGGGGGACAGGCGCATGCCACGCACAGACAACGACACCTGGGACGTGGCCACCAGCGTGGGCGCGACGGCCACCATGGTCGCGGCCACACGGGCGATCGCCACGAAAGCCGATCACCCCGCCGTCCGGGATCCGTTCGCCGAACCGCTGGTCCGTGCCGTCGGCGTGGACCTCTTCACGCGCTGGGCCTCCGGTGAGCTCACCGCCGCCGAGGTCGACGACGACGAGTTCACCTGGAAGCTCGCGCACATGCCCGACGCGATGGCCGCCCGCACGTGCTTTTTCGACACGTTCTTCCAGGACGCGGCGCGCGTCGGGATCCGTCAGGCCGTGATCCTGGCGTCAGGCCTGGGCGCGCGGGCCTACCGCATCCAATGGCCCGCCGACATGACGGTGTTCGAGATCGACCAGCCGCAGGTGATCGAGTTCAAGGCCACCACCCTGGCCGGTCTCGACGCCAACCCGCAGGCCGAATTGCGCATGGTGCCAATTGATCTGCGGCAGGACTGGCCCTTCGCCCTGCTCGACGCCGGCCTGGACCGCAGCCGCCCCACCGCGTGGATCGCCGAAGGACTGTTCGGTTACCTGCCGCCGGCGGCTCAGGACCGGCTGCTGGACAACATCACCGCACTGAGCGCCGACAGCAGCCGGCTGGCCTGCGAGGCTGTGCCGGACATGTCGCAGGTGGACCACGAGCTGGGCCTGGAGATGATGCGCAGGGTCACCGCCACGTGGCGTGAGCACGGCTTCGACTTCGAGTTCGCCGATCTGGGGTACGAGGGGGAGCGCGCCGACGGCGTCTCCTACCTGGACAACCTGGGCTGGCGAACCGTCGACAAGCCGATGAGCCAGCTGCTGGCCGACAGCGGCCTTGCGGCCATCCCGCAGAGCAACGATTCGGTGTCGGTGGCCGATACCACCTACTGCAGCGCCATACTGAGCAAATGACGTCCGCGCAACGTCGGGGGCTCAACGACGCGGTCACGCGTCTGTGGGGTTTCCTCGCGCCGGCCTACGACCTGCCCTTCCTTCAGCAGCAGGTCTACCGGCCTCCGCATGACGAGGTGATCGCGCAGCTGCGTGCCCACGGCGCGCAGAAGGTCGCCGACATCGCCTGTGGTACAGGCATTCTCGGCGACCGCATCGAGCGCGAACTGCATCCTGAACGGATTTTCGGCGTGGACATGTCCGAGGGGATGCTGGCCCAGGCCCGCGCCCGGTCGAGCCGGGTGCAGTGGCTGCGCGGCCCGGCCGAGCAACTGCCCTTCGACGACGGGGCGCTCGACGCCGTCGTGACGACCTCGGCCTTCCACTTCTTCGACCAGCCCGCCGCGTTGCGCGAGTTCCATCGTGTGCTGGCGCCGGGCGGACTGGTGACCGTGGCGGCGCTGAGCACGCGACAACCGCGGCTGCAGGTCCCGGCGGCGAACAGGTGGAAGCCGCAGCACAACGCGTCGCCGACCGAGATGCGCACTATGTTCGCGGACGCCGGGTTCACCCTCAATGATCAGCACCGGATCCGGCGACCGGTGTGGACGCATCTGATCTGCGACCTGATCACTGTGGGCACCAAGAGCTGAGGCGGCGCTGCCGCGCGCTAGGCGGCGCGGCTCTCCTGCCCGGCCGGGCCCGAAAGTTGCCCGCCGACAACCACGACGCGGGAGAGCCGGTAACTGTGGATCGGTGCGGCCGGGAACGCGCGTCGGCGAGCGGCACGCGCACGGTTGTGCTCGGCCGTCCAGCCGACGAAGTCGGCGATCACCCAACCTGCGCCGAACAACGCGAGCCCGACCCCGAACTCGAAGGGTGTCCCGGCGGCGAGCGCGGCCAGTGCGCAGATGCCCGACAACGCGGCGATTGTCAAAGCGCCGGCGTAAACGGCCATGCGTGGGCCGTGGCCCTGGGTGGGGAACCCCACATGGGTGGCCATCGCGTCTCCTGTCCAGTCGGGACTCTTGCCGGTGCAACCCGAACCGTGACCACAATGTTTCGCTACCGAGATATCGCCGACGAGTGCCACAGGGCACGCTGACCGCGTGGCGAAGGGCCTCAAACCCGAGGGCCGAAAGTCACTATGCCCTCCTCCTTGATCGGGGCGGCGGGCGTCGTGAAAGCCCTTCGGTCACAGCGGGGCCCAGACCCCGAAGAAAGAAAAGCCCCATGGGTTGAACCCGGGATTCCGCGCGGTCCTCTCCCGGCGGAGCCAGTAGTCGCCGGGACCACCGGTCCGCCGGCCGCCGGGCCCGCCCGGATCGCCGAGTGCGCTGGGCGGCCCACCGGTAGCGGTGCCGCGCTGGTCGAGCGGCGCCCATGCCCAAGGCGGCGCCCGGAGCGCCTGTGATGGATCGCACACCTGCTGGTGAATTACCCGAAAACTCCTGACCCTCGTCAGGCGACATAGCCTGTCTACGGGTTAGCTGTTTTGCGCCGGGCGCCGCCCCGGCGGCAACCCGTGGCGCTGTCCATACGGCAAGGTGCAGAACGCTTCTCGGCCCATCCGGTCGGTACCGGGCCTGGTCTGACCGGGCGCGCGATATGGCGCAAGAACCGGGCGACGACCTTTGGCAAGGCTATCTTTGCTGGTCGGCCGGAGTTTCGGGCGTATATCGTTCCGCCGTGCCCGATACGTCCCATCCCGCCGAACCCCACGTCGGTTCGCTGTCGTCGAAGCTGAACTGGTTGCGCGCCGGGGTCCTGGGTGCCAACGACGGAATCGTCTCCACGGCGGGCATCGTGGTCGGTGTCGCGGCCGCGACGGTGGAACGGGGCCCGATCCTGACCGCCGGGGTCGCCGGACTGGTGGCGGGAGCCGTGTCGATGGCGCTGGGCGAATACGTATCGGTCAGCACGCAGCGCGACACCGAGCAGGCGCTGCTGACCAAGGAACGTCGCGAGCTGCGCGACGATCCGGCCGCGGAATTGGACGAGCTGGCCGAGCTGTACGAGGCCAAGGGTCTGTCGCCGGCGACCGCACGCACCGTGGCCGAGGAGCTCACCGACCACAATCCCCTCGTCGCCCACGCCGAGGTCGAACTGGGCATCGACCCCGATGAGCTGACCAACCCGTGGCATGCGGCGTCGTCCTCGGCGCTGTCGTTCGCGGTCGGCGCGATCCTGCCGCTGATCGCGATCCTCGCGCCGCCGATCGCGTTCAGGATCCCCGTGACGGTCGGCGCGGTCCTTCTCGCGCTGCTGATGACGGGGTCGGTCTCGGCGCGGCTGGGCGGTGCGCCGAAGGGACGCGCGGTGCTCCGCAATGTTGTCGGCGGCAGCCTGGCGCTGGCGACCACGTACGTGATCGGCCATTTGGTGGGCGCCGCCATCACCTGACGGCCCAGGCGTGGCTAATGCCCTTGTGCTATAAAAATTTTCGGGTGATCGGTGCCGCGGCTCCGGACGGGGGGCTGCAACTGTAATATCCACAGTTGCCGCCTACGAAGGAGAAGCCCGTGAACGTGCCGCTGCCGCGCCGGGCCGTGCGGTGACCCAGCCGAAGACCGCGCGCGACGACGTCGATTCGCAGGAGTCGGTGCCCTACTTCTTCCGCGACGGAAACCGATACCTCCCAACCCGAATGGCTCGCGGCGGGTGGGGCCCGTCGATCAGCGGGCACGTCGTGGGCGCCCTGCTGGGCTGGGCCGTAAAACGCGCGGTCGACGACCCGCAACTCCAGCTCGCGCGGCTGACTGTCGACCTGCCCCGCCCGACCGCCCTGGAACCTCTCGAGGTGCACACCCGTGTCCACCATGACCGCAAGCGGTTGCGGCTCGTGGAGGCCGCCCTCACCCAGGGCGGCGCCCCGGTCGCGCGGGGGAGCGCGCTGTTCCTGCGGCGCGGCCCGCAACCCGACGGTGACGGGTGGTCTCAACCGGTGCAGATGCCTCCGGTCCCGCTCGGGACGGACGGCGTCCCGTCCACGCTGTTCATGCGCACCTACGGCTGGGGCTCTGAGGTGCAGAATCCCGCCCCGGACTGGCCCCGCGAGGCGGGGCGGAAATACACGTGGCTGCACGAGACACGGTCGTTGATCGACGGCGAACCGCTCACGGCGTTCACCCGTGCGGCGACGGCCGGCGACATCACCGCGTCACTCGCCAACTGGGCACGAGCGGACTGCAGTTCATCAATGCCGACTACATCGTCATCCTCAGCCGCCTGCCCGAAGGCCCCCACATCGGGCTGGCCTGGCTGACCCGTTCCAGCCATTTTTCGTTCTCAGCCCCCACGGTCGGGCGGCAGGGCAGCCGCCGCTACAAGCCCTTCGGGGCGTCGCGCACCGTCTGTACAGCCGCCGCGTCGCCGTCGAACTCCACCCGGGCTTCACGCCCGACAGCGAACAGCAGCAGCTCCTCGGGCAAACCGGTCACCGTGACCGCAGGACCATGCCCGGCGGTCAGCACCGTTTTGCCTTCCGGTGTGCACAACGCGACCCGGGCGGGGACCTTCGCGAGCGTGAGCCGAGCCATCAGCGGCAGCGTGCGGCGCAGCGCGGCGACCAGGTTCTGTTCCAGCACGCGCTCCATCCAGTCCGGCTGCGCGCGGCGCACGTCTTCGTGATGGATGAACATCTCGGCGACATTGGCCACCGGGTCGAGCAGCTTGAAAGGGGAGTACAGCGGCGGGCCCGACGCGATCTTGTCCAGCAGTTGCTCCCAGTCCCGCTCGGCCACGGCGTGTTGCACCTTGGCGGTGTGGGAGGCGAAGTACGGGATCAGGATGCCCGGTGCGGCATCGGGACGGTACTCGCGGATGACCAGATGGGCCGCCAGGTCCCGGGTCGTCCAGCCCTCGCACAGGGTGGGCGCATCGGGTCCCACGCTGCGCAGGGTGTCGACGAGGGCGGCACGTTCGCGTCGGGCTACGGACACCGGTTCTCCTTCGTGAAGGCCGCGCCTGATCGGCGTTGATGACTGCAGACAGTAGTCCTGTCAGCGCTGAGCGAACCCCGCGGCACGAGCGCAGGGCATCTCGCTAAATTTGAGGCGTCATGTCGTCGAATTCGTCATGTCGTCGAATTCGTCATGTCGTCGAACGGAGTCTCATGAACGCGCGTGTAGAGCAGATGGAGTTCCAGGCAGAGGCCAGGCAACTGCTGGATCTGATGATCCACTCGGTCTACTCCAACAAGGATTCGTTCCTGCGGGAGCTGATCTCCAACGCCTCTGATGCCCTGGACAAGCTGCGGCTGGAAGCCTTCCGCAACAAGGACCTCGACGTGGACACCTCAGATCTGCACATCGAGCTGGAGGTGGACAAACAGGCCCGTACCCTCACGATCCGCGACAACGGTATCGGCATGACCCGCGCGGAGGTCGTGGACCTGATCGGCACGCTGGCCAAGTCGGGGACCGCGGAGTTGCGCCAGCAGCTCAGGGACGCCAAGAACGCCAAGGACGCTGATGCGTCCGAGGAACTGATCGGACAGTTCGGGATCGGGTTCTACTCGAGCTTCATGGTCGCCGACAAGGTCGAGTTGCTGACGCGCAAGGCCGGCGAGAGCGAGGCCACCCGGTGGGAATCCAGCGGTGAGGGCACCTACACCATCGAGGCGGTCGACCCTGCAAGAGGGGCTCCTCAGGGCACGGCGGTCACTTTGCACCTCAAGCCCGAGGACACCGAGAACGAGCTGCACGACTACACCTCCGACTGGCAGCTTCGGGGCCTGGTCAAGAAGTACTCCGACTTCATCGCCTGGCCCATCCGGATGGAGGTTCAGCGACGGACCCCCGCCGAGGAGGAGGGCGGTGAAGAGGTCGTCACCACCGAAGTCGAGACCCTGAACTCGATGAAGGCGCTGTGGGCAAGGCCCAAAGACGAAGTCTCCGATGAGGAGTACAAGGAGTTCTACAAGCACATCGCGCACGCCTGGGACGACCCGCTCGAGGTCATCGCGATGAAGGCAGAGGGCACCTTCGAGTACCAGGCGCTGCTGTTCATCCCGTCCCACGCACCCTTCGACCTGTTCGACCGCGATGCCCACGTCGGGATCCAGCTCTACGTCAAGCGCGTGTTCATCATGGGAGACTGCGACCAGCTGCTGCCGCACTACCTGCGGTTCGTCAAGGGTGTCGTCGACGCAGCGGACATGTCACTCAACGTCTCTCGCGAAATCCTGCAGCAGGACCGGCAGGTCAACGCGATCCGCCGCCGGTTGACCAAGAAGATCCTGTCCACCATCAAGGACCTGCAATCCGAGCGGCCCGACGAGTACCGCACCCTGTGGAACCAGTTCGGCAGGGCCATCAAGGAAGGCCTGCTGTCCGACGCCGACAACAGGGAGACGCTGCTGGGAGTCTGCTCGTTCGCCTCCACCCACAGCGAGGAGGAGGCCACGACGCTCGCCGAGTACGTCGAGCGCATGAAGGACGGCCAGACGCAGATCTTCTACGCCACCGGAGAGACGCGCCAGCAGCTCACCAAGTCACCCCACCTCGAAGCGTTCAAGGCCAAAGGCTACGAGGTCTTGCTGCTCACCGATCCGGTCGACGAAGTGTGGGTGGGTGTGGTCGACGAGTTCGACGGCAAGCCGCTGCAGTCGGTGGCCAAGGGGGAGGTCGACCTCGACTCCGAGGAAGGCGCCAGCGAGGCCGAGCGCGAGGAGCAGCAGAAGGACTTCGGCGACCTGCTGGCCTGGCTGAAGGAGACCCTGAGCGACCACGTCAAGGACGTGCGCCTGTCCACCCGGCTGACGCAATCGCCGGCCTGCCTGATCACCGACGCGTTCGGGATCACACCGACGCTGGCGCGCCTTTACCGGGCCACGGGGCAGGACGTTCCGCTCGGGAAGCGGATCCTGGAGCTCAACCCCGATCACCCGCTGGTCACCGGACTGCGCCAGGCACACCACGATCACGCGGGCGACGACGCTGCGCTCGCCGAAGTGGCCGAGACCGCCGAACTACTCTACGGCACAGCCCTTCTCGCTGAGGGCGGCGCGCTGGAGGACCCGGCCCGGTTCGCCGAGCTGCTCGCCGACCGCCTGACCCGCACCGTGTAGCGCCCGCGCCTCACTGGCCGGCGGACTTGACGTGATCCACATTCGCCGAAGCCACGCACGCATGGTTGTGGGCCCGGTCAGCCCGATTTGGTGCTCGCGATGCTCGGCAGTAGTGTGTCCCACGGCTCAACGAGGACCGAGGAAGAATTCGCATGCACACCCACACGCTGTCGCGCCGCTCGTCCGCGGATTCCCTGCGGCGCCCCAACAGCCGTCGGCCCCGGCGCCGGGTCGCCGTCCCGGTCATGGGCCAGTGTTTCGACATCGAGGTCGAGCGCCGGGCCGGCGGATGGCTGATCCGCATTCCCGAAATCGACGCCGTCACGTATTCCAGCCGGCGCGCGGAGGTGGAATTCGCCGCGCGCGAATGCATCGCGGAGCGTACCGGAATTCCCTTGGGCTACATCGTGGTACGCATTCGCGACTGAATTCCGCCGTCGGCGCACTGTCGATTGTCGTTGCGCAGGCTTGCCTCACCGCCTCGCGCACCAACCGGCCCGCGCCGGACGCCCGCCGAAGTGGCGGGATCCTGCACAGTGAGCGCAGATTTCGACCGCCGATGCGGCCGACCGCGACGACATCGGGCTGGGCTGGGCCTATGACCAGATCGGGCAGCAAATCCATTCCGTCTTGGACCCGAGGAACGTCACGCTCGGACAGGTCGGAACCATGGTGCGCCTCGCGCATTCGGGTTATTGCCCCAACCAGCCGTGCCTGTCCGCCCACTGCTGAGCGGTCGGCAGCTCTCGGTAATCGCGTTATCGGACAGCGGAATGGCCGTATGCGTGGATGCAGCGGCCTTCCTCAGCTGCCCGGCCCGATCACGAAGCACCGGCCGGCGCTCGTGGTGAGAAGTACCTCGTGGACCAAGGACTTGTCGACGGTCGGGAATTCGAAGCGATGTACTTGTTGGCCGGCCCCGATGCCGGCGTCCTGGGACTCGTCGGTCCCGTCCTTCTCGCGAACGACCACCGAGATCTTGTCGGGCTTCGACATGTCCTGTGGCTCGTGGAAGTAGCACACCTCGATCCCGGCGCCGGGTGCGATGTCGCGCCACCCGTCGGCGTGGCAACACGCCGGATTGCCCCCGGCGTGCGGCGGTGGCGGCGGGCATATCGATAACCCGGCGCAGGTCGGCGTGCTGGTCGTCGCGGCCGGCGCAACGGGCGTGCCGGACCGTGCGCTCGCGGCGGTGGGCGGGGCCGACGTCGGCGCGGGACCGGAGGCGTGGGGTGCCCGCTGCGACGCGCACGCGGTGAGCCCGGCTACCGCGAACGCGGCGATGAAGCGTCTGAGAAGCACGGCCGTTCATCTCCTGCCAGCAAATCCATGTGTGTTGCTGACGCGGGCGCACCCGGGCGCGGTTTGGGCGGCCCAGATTTGTTGTCGTACCCCGCTGCGATGATGTGGTTATGTCGTTGACCGCCTCGGTGGATTCCCCGGTGACCCCGAAGCAGCGCCTGGAGGTGCTCTTTGAGGAGTTGGCGCAGTTGGCCGGTCAGCGCAACGCCATCGATGGGCGCCTCGTGGAGATCGCCGCCGAGATCGAGCGCGACGAGCTGTGCGGGATGACGGGCGCACGCTCGGTGGCGGCGTTGGTGGCCTGGAAGCTGGGCTCCTCGTCGGCCAACGCCCACACGATCACCACGGTGGCGGGCCGGTTGGCGGAGTTTCCGCGCTGCGCCCAAGGCCTGGCCGAGGGCCGCTTGTCGTTGGATCAGGTCGGGGTCATCGCCGCGCGCGCCGGGGCGGGCTCCGATGAGCATTACGCGCAGCTGGCGGCGGTGGCGACGGTCAGCCAGTTGCGCACCGCGGTCAACCTCGAACCGCGCCCCGGCCCCGATTCTCGCCCGCAGCCGCAGGCCTCGATCACCAAGACCTGCACCGACGGCCTCACCTGCTGGCGCATCCGGCTTGCGCATCCCGAGGCGGCCAAGTTCGACGCGGCGCTGGCCGCCCACCGGGAGGCGCTGATCACCGAGTGGAAACACGACCGCGGCACCGAGAAGAACGCCTCAGCGACCGCCCCGCCGCCCCCGGGCACGATGGAGGCGTTTGTGCGCCTGGTGGAGGCCGGCTGGGACGCCGAGGCGGCCCGGCGGCCCCACGGGCAGCACACCACCGTGGTCGTGCACGTCGATGTGGACCAGCGCGCGGGCGCCCTGCATCTGGGCCCGGCACTGACCGAGGCCGAACGGCAATACCTGAGCTGTGATGCCACCTGTGAGGTGTGGTTTAAACGCGACGGCCAGGCCATCGGCGCCGGGCGCACCACCCGGACGATCAACCGGCGGCTGCGCCGCGCCCTCGAACACCGCCACCGGACCTGTGCGGTCCCCGGCTGCGGGGCCACCCGCGGCCTGCACGCGCACCACCTTCGGCACTGGGAAGACGGCGGCCCCACCGAGTTGGCCAATCTGGTGCTGGTCTGCGCGCATCACCACAGGCTCCACCATCAGGGCGCCATCACCATCACCGGACCCGCACACGACCTCACAGTCACCGACAGCGACGGGCGCGCACTGGGCGCAGGATCGCTGGCGCGCCCGCCCACCGGACCTCCGCCCGCGGTTGCCCCCTACCCCGGACCCACCGGTGAACGCGCCGACTGGTGGTGGTACGACCCCTTCCAGCCCCAACCGCCACCACATAACTAGACTGGCCGGCCTCGTATCGCGATGCCGAAACGGGCAGGGGCACAAGGAATTGCGTTGGCGTTACGCACCGCCGCCGACACGAATGCCCGGGGCCCGCATCAAGATCCCCGCGAGCCAAGTCGGGTGATATGGTTCGCGGTGACGGGGGGTCGCCGGCCGGCGCACACGTCGAGGACGCTGCGCGCGGCCGCCGTCTCGATCCGCAGGCGCACGTCGCGAACGGCCGAACCCAGGTGCGGGGTGAACAGGGTGCGCTCGTGGGCGAGCAGGGCGGGCGGGATGTCCCGCGGCCTGCGGGAATCCGACCAGTCCTCGAACGCGAACACGTCGGCGGCGTAGCCGCCCAGGTGGCCGGCCGCCAACGCGTCGGCGACGGCGTTCTCGTCGATGACCGAACCGCGGCCCACGTTGACCAGCAGCGCCCCTGCCGGAAGCCGTTGCAGCGCAGCCGACCCGATCAGGTGACGGGTCCCGGCGGTCAGGGGTGCGGTGAGCACGACGGCGGTGCTGGCCTCCAACAACGTTTCCAGCGCCACCGCGCGGGCACCCAGTTCCGCCTCGTCAGCGGCCGGCAGCGGGGCGGGATCGGTGTAGAGCAGTTCCGCGTCGAACGCGTGCAGGCGGCGGGCCACCGCACGGCCCACCGCACCCATCCCGACGATCCCGACCCGACGGCCGGTCAAGCCGCCACCGTAAAGTTCCGGCCGCCAGCCCTGGTGGCGGCCCGACCGGACGTGGTGGTCGCCGGCCGGTATGTGGCGGTCGAGCGCGATCAGCAGCCCGACCGCCAGGTCGGCGGTGGGGGCGGTGAGCAGGTCCTCGACGTAGCTGACCCAGATTCCGCGCGCGGTGCAGGCGGCGACGTCGATGTTGTCGTAGCCCTTGAGCGCTCCGGCCACGATCTTCAGCCGGGGGCTGTGGCGCAGCAACTCCTCGTCGACGCGGTCGGGCATGAACACCAGCAACGCGTCGGCGTCGCGGCACCGACTCAGCACCTCACCGCGGGGCAGGCTCTCGGGGGTCTGGTTGGCGACCACGTCGCACGATCGGCCCAGCAGCTCGAGCACCTCGGGATGCACGCGATGGGTGATGACGACCTGAAACGGAAGTGGGTCAACCGGATTCATGCGAACCTGCGGCGCAGCCAGCCGCTGAGGCCGTCGACGACGGTGACGGTGGCCAAGATGACCAGCATGATCGCGGCCACCTGCCGGTACTCCAATATCCGCAGCGCGGCCATCAACTGAAAGCCGATGCCACCCGCGCCGACCAGGCCGAGCACCGTGGATGCCCGAAAGTTGTGCTCCCAGCGGTAGATCGACACGTCGGCCAGCCGGGGCAGCACCTGAGGCAGCACACCGTGCACGATCACCTGCGCCGGTCGCGCCCCCACCGCCCGCGCCGCCTCGATCGGCGCCGGGGTGACGTGCTCGATGGCTTCGGCATAGAACTTGCCGACCATGCCCACCGAGTGTATCCCCAGCGCCAGCACCCCCGGCAACGCGCCGAAGCCGACGGCGGCCACGAACACGATCCCCATGATGAGTTCGGGCACCGCGCGCAGGCCGTTGAGGATCGTTCTGGCCAGGTAGTACACCACGGGATGCGGGGACGTGTTGCGTGCGGCCGCCAGCCCGAGCGGCAGCGACAAGGCGATCGCGATCGCGGTTCCGGCCACGCTCATGGCCACGGTGTCGATCAGCGGCTTCACCCAGGTTGCGGCGCGGCCGAAGTCGGGGGGCCACATCTCCCCGAGCAGCGAGAACAGCGCCGGCAGCCCGTCGCTGAGCCGTCGGGCGTCCAGCAGTCCGACGTAGGCGCAGCAGCCGAGCATGACCGCCCCGACCGCCACCACCCACAGCAGCGCGCGGAGCCGCCGGCGCTCTTCGAGGCGGGCGATCGTTGCGTACTCGGCCGTCATTTGCTCAACGAGGACAGGTCGAGCCCCAACTGGGTGCTCAACTGGCGGACCACGTCGTAGTCCGCGTCGCCCACCGGCGCGAACGACGCCGCCTTGAACGGCTTGAGCACCGCCGGATCCTTCAGGCTCAGAAAGGCTTCCACGACCGCGGACTTCAGCTTCGGGTCCAGGTCGCTGCGCATGGTCCAGGGGTAGTTCGGGTAGGGCTTGGACTCGGCGAGAACCCGCACCTTGGCCGGCTCGATCTTGCCCTGCTGGACCAGCGTGTCGAAGATCGGCTTGCTGATGCCGCCCCCGGCGGCGTTGCCGTTCTGCACCGCAAGGGCGACGGCGTCGTGGGCGCCGACGAACTGCTCCTGATAGTTCTGCCCCGCCTTCAGGCCCTGGTCGGCCAGCATCGACTTGGGGATCAGGTGACTGGAGGTGCTGGCGGGGTCGCCGTACGCCATCGTCTTGCCCTTCAGGTCGGGGATCGCGGCGATGTGCTGGGCGACGTTCCCGATCACCAGGGCGTGGTAGACCGGCGGGCCGCCGGGGTCCTCGACCAGCGCCGCGAACGGCTGGACGTCGCGATCTTTGGACCGCGCAAGCACATACGACAGGGGCCCGAAGTAGGCGAGCTCGAGCCGCCCGCGCCGCATCGCCTCGATCATCGACGAATAGTCCGTGGTGACAACCAATTCGACCTGCTTGCCGAGTGTGGACTGCAGATAATTCTTCAGCGGCTGGTTGTTCTGGATCACCGTGGCCGCGTTCTCGTCCGGCAGCAGGGCGACCCGAAGCGTCCCCGGGTTCGACGCCGTCTGGTCGTGAGAGCTCCCACAGGCGCCGACGGCGAACGCCACCAGGGCAATTACCAAAATACGGACAGCCTTCATGAGCATTCCTTCGTCGTCGGGACGGTACGGTGGGTGTCACCGGTGGAGCGATAGATCCGGGCGATCTGTGCCGCGTCGATGCGGCCGGGTGCGTCGTCGACGACCAGTCGGCCCTCCGACAGTCCGACGATGCGGTCGGCGAAGCGCCGCGCCAGGTCGACCTGGTGCAGGCTGACCACGGCGGTGATGCCGTCCTGCCGGCATATCTCCCGCAGCAGGCTCAGCACGCCGACCGCCGTTTCGGGATCCAGGCTGGCCACCGGCTCGTCGGCCAGGACGATGTCGGGCTGCTGGGTCAGCGCCCGGGCGACCCCGACCCGCTGCTGCTCGCCGCCGCTGAGCCGGTCCGCGCGTACCGTTGCCTTGCCCAGCAGACCGACCCGGTCGAGCGCGCCGAGTGCGCGGTAGGTCTGCGCGCGGTCGGTGCGCCACAGCCCGTGCAGCAGGCCGGTCGACGCCACCGAGCCGAGCAGCGCGTTGCGCAGCGCGGTGTGCCGGCCGATCAGCTGATGCTGCTGGAAGATCATGCCGGTGCGCCGCCGGTGCGCGCGGATCCTGGCGCGGTTGTTCAGTTTTCCCACCCCGGCCACCTCGATGTGCCCGCTGGTCGGTGTCACGAGATGGTTCATGCACCGCAGCAGGGTCGATTTGCCCGCCCCCGACGGGCCCAGCAGGACGGTGAAGGTACCCGCGTCGAACCGGATGGTCAGCGGGTGCAGCGCGACCGTGGTCTCGTACCGCACGCCCACGTCGAACAGCTCGATCACAGTTCCCCAACTTGCATGGCAATCCGGAAAAATAGGCGTCGGTCATGAACCGCCGGCAACTGCCCGGTGACCACGAGACATTCGTCGAGTCGGGAAGCGGCTCAGCCGGCGCCCAGACCCCCGTCGTAGGCTCCCATTATGCACGTCGACGCGATGACGACGCCCCAGCCCCTGCACCGCGCCGGTGACCTCGCTCGCCGCACCCAGGCGGCCGGCTTTTCCGGCCTGCTGTTCACCGAGACCGGGCGCACGGCCTACCTCAACGCGGCGGTGGCCTCGCAGGCCGCGCCCGGCCTCGAGCTGTGCACGGGTGTGGCGGTGGCCTTTCCGCGCAGCCCGTTCGTCACGGCGGCCGCGGCCTGGGAGCTTGCCGAAGCCACCGGCGGGAAGTTCCGGCTCGGGCTGGGCACCCAGGTGCGCACGCATGTGGTGCGCCGCTACGGGATGGCCTTCGAGCGGCCCGGACCGCGCCTTCGCGACTACGTGCTCGCCGTCAAAGCATGCTTTTCGGCGTTCCGGACCGGGATGCTCGACCATCACGGCGAGTTCTACGACCTCGACTTCATCACCCCGCAATGGAGCGCCGGGCCCATCGAGGCGCCCGATCCCAAGGTCGACATCGCGGCGGTCAACCCGTGGATGCTGCGGATGGCCGGCGAGGTGGCCGACGGGGTGCACATCCACCCGATCGGTGAACCCGGCTACATCACCGGCCACGCGCTGCCCAACATCGCCGCCGGCGCGGCCAAGGCGGGTCGGGCGGCCTCGGACCTCGCGGTGATCGTGCCGGTGCTGACGATCGTCGGCGACAGCGACGAAGAACGCGACAGGGAACGAGAAGTGGTGCGCGCCAGCATGAGTTTCTACGGCAGCACCCCCAACTACGCATTCATCTGGGACGAGGCCGGGTTCGAGGGCACGACCGCCCGGATCCGGGAGAAGCAGAAGGCCGGCGACTTCGCGGGCATGGCGGCCCAGATCAGCGACGACCACATCGCCGCCTTCGCCACCGAGTCGACCTGGGACGGGTTGGCCGGTGCGCTGACCGACAAGTACGCCGGAATCGCCACCCGCCTGGTGCTCTACAACGCTCTGGGCGACGCGGAGCGCGTGGAGCGCTACGGCGAGGTGGCCCGCCGCGTGCGGGGGTGACACCGTCAGGTGGCCTTCAGGTGGTCGTGGCCGCCTGGCCTCGGGCCAGCGCGACCGTCGCCGCGGCCATCATCGCGGCGGACACTCCCAGCACGAGGAGGCCGCGGGTGCTGGTGTTCAACGTCTCGCCCAGCACCGTGACGCCGAGGGCCGACCCCACGAGCGGTTCGGCGACGGTCACCGCGGGTAGCGACGCGGTCAGGGGTCCGGCCCGGAACGCCGACTGCTCCCAGGCCGTCGCGGCGAGGGCCAGCACCGCCCACACGTACACCTCCGGTGTGCGCAGCAACGCCGGGATACCGTGGCCGAGCTGGTCGACGACGCCCTTCATCAGCACCGAGAACAGACCCCACAGCGAACCGGACAACAGTCCCAGCAGGAGTGCGGCCACCGAACCGGGGCGCAGGCGCGCGCCGAGCACGCAGAGGATCAGCGCGGGGCCCATGATCGCCACCACGATGCTCCACGTGTGCAGCGATCCTCGCGGGGTGCCCGCCTGCGGGTTGCCGACCGTCACCACCACCGTCACCGCGGCCGTGAGAAGCACGGCCCAAAGCCCTTGGCGGCCGGTGATTCTGCGGTGATTGGCGCCGGCGCTGACGAGCAGCGCGAACGGCAGCGAGGTCACCAGCAGCGCCTGCACCAGCACGACCGAGCCGAAGCCGAGCGCCGCGGCCTGCAGCCCGAACCCGGCGCCGGCCACCAGGCTGCCCACCCACCATTGCCGATCGCGCAGCAGCCGGCGGAACAGGGCGACGGTGCCGACCGGCTTCCGGGTGACCTGTTGGGCGGAGCGCTGCTGCACCACGTCCCCGATGCCCATCATCAGCGCGGCCGCCAACGCCAGCGCCGCCGCGATGTCGGTCGTGTCCACGGTGCCTGCCGGACTGCTCAGCAGGCCTCAGCTGTTGCGCCAGATCTTGAGTGCGACGGCAACCATCGGGATCTGAAGAGGCAGCCGGGCCAGCGCGGCAATGCGCATCGGCCAGGGCTTGCCCCACCACAGCCGGACCATGTTGACGTTGGCCGGGAAGACGCCGACGAACAGCACAGCGGCCGCCAGGGCCGCCGATCGCCGGGTGCGTCGCGGCACCAGGAGCGCTCCGACCGCGATCTCGGCTACGCCCGATGCGTAGGTGTAGGACCGGGCGCTGCCGGGGAGTTCGGCGGGCACGATGGTGTCGAACGGTGTGGGCGTCACGAAATGCAGGATGCCCACGCCGAGCAGCATCGTCGCGACACGGTAAGCGGCTGTCCGGCTGGCGTCACGGTGAGCCGAGGAAGTAGTTGTCATGGACGTGAGCATGTCACTTGCCGACGGGTTTCTCGCGCAGCCGTGACGCGGTGGCGCGATTTCCGGCTTTTCGCCGTCGCGTCACCGAATCCCGGAGGCCAACGCAGGCCATTACTATTGCCAATACAGTATTGGATACGATTCGCCGAATCTGACCGCTGAGCAGCTCGAGGGACGCAACCATGGCTACACCTGTGATCGTCGGAGCCGTCCGGACGGCGATCGGCCGCTCTTTCAAGGGCTCGCTCGTCAACACCCCGCCCGAGGCGCTGATCACCACCGTCCTGCCTGAGGGGGTCCGCCGGTCCGGGATCGAGCCTTCTACCATAGACGATCTCATATTTGCCGAATCGCATTATGGCGGAGGTGATTTGGCGCGACATGCGGCCACCGGCACGGGAATGATGGATGTTCCCGGGCAGTCGGTGAACCGGCACTGCGCGGGAAGCCTCACTGCCATCGGTGCTGCCGCCGCACAGATCGGCTCCGGGATGGAGCGGGTCCTCATCGCCGGCGGTGTGCAGTCGCTGTCCATGACGCCCCTGACCAACTGGCGGATTCCCGGCCCCGAACTGAAGTTCCAGGAGCAGTGGATGCCCCCGACGCATGTCGAGACCCCGGACGCACCCGGTAAAGACATGTCGATCACGGTGGGCTGGAACACCGCGCAGACGATCGGCATCACCCGTGAGGAGATGGATGCGTGGGCGGCGCGCTCGCATCAGCGTGCGATCGCGGCGATGGACGCGGGCAAGTTCGCCGAGGAGATCGTCCCGCTGAAGCTCACCCGGCCCGACGGTTCGATCACCGAGTTCTGCGTCGACGAGCACCCCCGGCGCGACACCACCGCCGAAAAGCTCGCCGGGCTCAAAGTGCTGCACCCCGAGATCGAGGGCTTCTCGATCACCGCGGGCAACAGCAGCGGCAGCAACGACGCCGCCGCGGCGGTCGCGCTCGTCGACCGCGAGCACGCCGACGCCGAGAATCTCCACGTGATGGGCACGGTCCAGGGCGTGGGCCGCGGTGGGTGTGCCGCCCCGAGACACCGGCCTGGGTGCCGTCAAGGTCATCGGAAAGGCGTTGCAGCGGACCGGTTTGTCGGTCGCAGACGTGGCGCGGTGGGAGATCAACGAGGCCTTCGCCTCGGTGCCGATCGCGGCGTGCCGGGAATACGGCATCGACGAGGAGAAGGTGAACTTCTCGGGCAGCGGGTGCAGCCTCGGCCATCCCATCGCCGCCTCCGGTGCCCGTATGGTCACCACGCTGATCTATGAGCGGATCCGCCGCGGCGGCGGCATCGGCGTCGCGGCGATGTGCGCCGGCGGCGGGCAGGGCGGTGCTGTCGTGGTCGAGGTCTAGCCGCGATCGCGAGGGCGGTCAAGCCGGGCCAAGCGGGTCGACGCCCTCGAGGTCTGGCCGCGCTCAATTGCAGAGTGTGTTTCTCCTCCGCACCCGCGGGCAGCACCCAACCATGTCGCGGATCTGAAACCCACCACGGCAACCCGCAGTTCTATCGAAATGCTCTGCGCCGAAACGCAATTGACAAGGATGATCCTCAACGTCGCCACCGTCGTACGCACGGCGACCACACCACGGTGCCGCGTTCATGCCGAGAGCAACGGACGCCCGGGCGCGACGCGCCGTCGGCGGCGTCATGATGCGTGGCGTGGTGCGCCAGCTCAACACCCGGTGACGCGCACTCAGCAAATGGCCTGCTGCCAGGACAGGACGCGTTCGGCCAGTTCCGGTCCGCGGTCCTCCTGAATGAAGTGACTGGCGTTGATGCGGGCGTGCGGCTGGCCCGCCGCGCCGGGAATGTGGTTGATCAGGGGACGGTCGGCACGCCCGAGGATGGGGTCGCGGGCGCCGAAGATGGCAAGGAACGGCTTTTCCCAGTGGCCCAGGGCGTCCCAGGCGGCCCGGTTGGCGGGGATGGCAGGGTCGTCGGGCGAGGTCGGCACCAGCTGTGGGAAGGCGCGGGCCCCGCCCTGGTATGCCTTGTCCGGGAAGGGGGCGTCATATCCGGCCCGCACCTTGGCGGAAACCCGTCGGACGGTGCCCGCGGCGACCAGGCGGCCGGCGGGCAGCACGGGGGAGTAGCGCGCGAAGGCCCGCCATGCGTTGAACGCGGGAGGGGTGCTCTGCCGGGCCGTGGGCAGAAATCCGTTCGCCACCACCAGCCTCGCGATCCGGTCGCTCTGCTCGGCGGCGATACGCAGGCCGATCAGCGATCCCCAGTCCTGGACGAACAGCGTGACGTCTGTGAGGTTGAGTTGCTCGAACCACGAGGTCACCCACTCGACGTGGCGCAGGTAGGTGTAGTCCTCGACCCGGCTGGGCTTGTCGGAGCGGCCGAAACCGATCAGGTCGGGAGCGAGCACCCTGTTTCCCGCGTCGGCCAGCGGCGGGATCATCGTCCGATACAGGTAGCTCCAGGTCGGCTCGCCGTGCAGCAGCACGATCGGGGGGCCGTCGACGGGACCTTCGTCGAGGTAGTGCATCCGCAACGGTCTGGTGCCGCG
>NZ_JBMIOP010000079.1:0-15231 GCF_049197365.1 Mycobacterium sp. THU-M104 | reverse complement strand
AGCCGGGCACGGCGCTGCGGGCATGGTATGAGGCGTTGCGGCTCGGGGACATTCGCGCCGCGGATCCGTTGGCCCGACTGTGCGACGAGATCGATTGTGTCTTCGGGACAATCGCGCTGTCCCACGCTCGGGCCCTGGCCGCCGGCGACGAGTCGGCGTTGCGCGCCGTGTCCGACGACCTGTCGGCAATCGGCATGCGTGCAGCGGCCGCGGATGCGGCCGCTCAGGCGCAGCGGAGTGGCCGACCATCGTGATGTACCGAGCGTCGCGCCGGCGTGCCCCCTGCACGTGGGGCAGGCGGTTGGGCGCCGCCACGGGAAGCGTTCTGCATCAGGGATAAGGGGCGCAACAGCTCAGATGTTGACGACGCGGACAAGGCCTTCCAGCCCCGTGAAGTCGTCGCCGTTGCGGGTGTAGAGATCCAGGCGATGTGCGTGTGCGGTCGCCGCGATCAGCAGATCGGCGAGCCGGCTCCGCGGCTTGCGTCCTTCGCGGACCACGGCGGCGACGACGAGCCCGTAACTGCGTGCTGCCGCCGCGTCGAACGGAATCGGTTCGAGTACCGATTCGACTTCCTGCAGCCGGGCCTGCCGCTTCGCCGCTTCGCCCGGGCTGTCGGCCAGATGTGGACCGGACGCCAGTTCGGCCGCGGTGATCGCGGATATCGCCGCCTCGTCGGGCAGCGATGCGAGCACGGCCGGGTCATGCCAGTCGACGACGACCGAGGTGTCGAGAAGACCGGATGAAACGCTTTAGAGCCCCTGGTCGATCAACCGGTCCAGATCGGCGCGGAACCGCCGATGGTCGATCCGCACACCGGCCGTGGCCAGCGCCGCGACTTCATCGCGGGAGATGAAGGAACGACGACCGGCTCTGAGGGGCCGCAGCTCGGCCACTGGTTCACCGTTGCGGGTGACGACGAAAGTCTCACCCGCCGTTACCGCTTCGATCACCTTCGCGTTCTCATTGCGCAGTTCGCGCTGGGCGATGATCCGCACCATGGGGCCAACTGTAGCTAATAGCGCTACAGCCTGCTACAGCGTCAGCCTGCTACACCGTCAGGTAGTGGCGCAGCGTCTCGACCGCGGCGGTGATGTTGGCGACCGGCACGCGCTCGTCGCTACGGTGCGCCATGTTGGGGTCGCCGGGCCCGAAATTGACCGACGGTATGCCCAGCGCGGCGAACCGCGCCACGTCCGTCCAGCCGTATTTCGCCCGGACCCGCCCGTCGGCGGCCTCGATCAGGGCCCTGGCGGCGGGCTGCGCCAGCCCGGGCAGGGCGCCCGGTGCGGCGTCGGTCTGCTCGATACGCGCGTCGAGCCCGTCGAACACCTCGTGCACGTGCGCCAGCGCGGCGGCCACCGACCGGTCGGGGGCGAAACGGAAGTTGACCGTCACCGAGGCGGCGTCGGGGATCACGTTGCCGGCCACGCCGCCCTCGATCCGCACAGCCGACAACCCCTCGCGGTAGGTGCACCCGTCGATGTCCACGGAGCGCGCCCGGTAGCTCGCCAGCCGCTCCAGGACCGGGCTCAGTTTGTGAATCGCGTTGTCGCCCAACCAGGAACGTGCCGAATGCGCGCGGGTGCCGGTGGACCCGATCACCACGCGCAGCGTTCCCTGGCAGCCGGCTTCGATGTATCCGCCGGTGGGCTCGCCCAGGACGGCGACGTCGGCGGACAGCCAGTCCGGCAACTCGCGCTCGATGCGGCCCAAACCATTGGCGGCGGCTTCGACTTCCTCGCAGTCGTAGAACACCAGCGTGAGGTCGTGCACAGGTTCGGCCACGGTGGCGGCCAGGTGCAGGAACAGCGCGTCACCGGATTTCATGTCGGCGGCCCCGCAGCCGTAGAGCATCTCGCCGTCGCGGCGGCTGGGCAGGTTGTCGGCCGCCGGGACGGTGTCGAGGTGTCCGGCCAGCAACACCCGCGACGGCCGCCCCCGGTGGGTGCGCGCCAGGACGGCATTGCCGTTGCGGACGATCTCGAAGCCCGACGTCTGGGCGCGCAGCGCAGCCTCCACCTCGTCGGCCAGGCGGGCCTCGTGTCGCGATTCGCTGGGAATGTCGACCAGCGCCGCGGTCAGTGCGATCGGGTCCCCGCGCAAGTCCAGCACGATCCCAAGTATGCCGAGCAGACGCACAAGCGCCTATTTTCGCCCCGAACAGGGCGCTTTTGTGTCTGCTCGCCGGGGACAAGTAACCTGACCGCCGTGACTGGAGCTGCAGGAATCGGGCTGGCGACGCTGGCCTCCGACGGATCGGTCCTCGACACCTGGTTCCCCGCACCGATATTGACCGAACCGGGCGCCGCCACCGCCACATCGCGGCTTGCCGCGTCGCAGGTTCCCCAGGACCTGGGTGCGCTGGTCGGCCACGACGAGGACCGCGGCACCGAGACCGTCGCGGTGCGCACGGTCATCGGCTCGCTGGACGACGTCGCCGCCGACTCCTACGACGCCTACCTCCGGTTACATTTGCTCTCGCACCGGATGGTCGTCCCGCATGGCCTGAACGCGGGCGGGCTGTTCGGCGTGTTGAGCAACGTGGTGTGGACCAACCACGGCCCCTGCGCCGTCGACGGGTTCGAGGCGGTCCGGACCCGGCTGCGCCGCCGCGGGCCGGTGACCGTCTACGGCGTCGACAAGTTCCCGCGGATGGTCGACTACGTCGTGCCCACCGGGGTGCGCATCGCCGATGCCGACCGGGTGCGCCTCGGCGCCCACCTGGCGCCCGGCACCACCGTGATGCACGAGGGCTTCGTCAACTTCAACGCCGGCACGCTGGGCGCGTCGATGGTCGAAGGCCGCATCTCCGCCGGTGTGCTGGTGGGCGACGGGTCGGACATCGGTGGCGGCGCATCGATCATGGGCACGCTGTCCGGCGGCGGCACGCAGGTCATCGCGATCGGGAAGCGCTGCCTGCTGGGGGCGAATGCGGGGGTGGGCATCTCGCTCGGCGACGACTGCGTCGTCGAGGCCGGCCTCTACGTCACCGCGGGCACCAAGGTTGCCCTGCCCGGCGGCACGACAGTCAAGGCCCGTGACCTGTCCGGTGCCGACAACCTGCTGTTCCGCCGCAACTCGGTCACCGGGGCCGTCGAGGTGACCTCGCGCGACGGCCAGGGCATCGCGCTCAACGCCGAACTGCACGCCAACTGAACGCCAACTGAAGTCAGCGGCAGGCGTTGGACTGCAGGTCGGGCAACGCGGCCGGCCCCAACGCCGCCCCGTTGGTCTCCGGCAGCAAATAGGTGCTCACCAGGCTGATCGACACCAGCGCGGCCAGCAGCAGGCTCAGCGCCCAGCTGCCGAAGCTGGCCAGCAGTGTGCCGGCGATCAGCGGCGGCAACGCGCCGCCGAGGATGCTGGCGAGGTTGCTGGACAGCGCGGTGCCGGTGTAGCGGTAGCGGGTGGCGAACAGTTCGGGCACGAATGACGCGGTGGGGCCGGAGGCGATCGCGCCGACGGCGTACATGCCGACGATCGCGACCGCGAACAGGACCGGGCTGCCGGTGTCCATCAGCGGGATCACCACCAGCGACCACGGCAGCGACGCCGTCCGGCCCACCAGCATCATCCGGCGCCGCCCGACCCGGTCGGACAGGCTCGCGGAGATCGCGACCAGCGCGATGCTGGCCAGCCCGCCCAGAACCCCGACGACCAGGATCAGGGTGCGCGAGTGCCCCAGTTCGCTCTGGGCGTACCGGGCCAGGTAGGTGCTGGCCATGTAGACGAATCCGAAGCCGCTGACGACGCTGCCCCCGGCCAGGGCGATGGTGCGGTGTTCGCGGCGCAGCACCTCTGTGATCGGCGCCTCGGTGACGACCTCAGAGACGACCCTGCGGGCCTTCTCACCGGCGAACACCGGCGTCTCGTCGATGTTGAGCCGCACGTACAGGGCGACGACGATCAGCGCCGCGCTGATCAAAAACGGCACCCGCCATCCCCATTGCAGGAATGCGGCGCTCTTTTCGCCGATGGTCGCGTTCACCCCGAGGAACACCAGGCTGGTGAGCACCAGCGCGACACCCCCGCCCAGCGGGGTGAACATGCCGTACCGGCCGCGCTTGCCGGCGGGCGCGTACTCGGCGCTCAGCAGCGCCGACCCCGCCCACTCGCCGCCGACCGCGAACCCCTGCAGCACCCGCAGCGCGACCAGCAGCATCGGGGCGGCCGCCCCGATGGTCGCGGGGGTGGGCACCATGCCCACCCCCAACGTGGACACCGCCATGATCAGCAGGGTGGCGACGAGCGTCTTCTTGCGCCCCAACCGGTCCCCGAGGTGCCCGAACACCGCCGCACCGAGCGGCCGGGAGAGAAACGCGGTCGCAAACGTCCCCATCGAGGCGACCGTGGCCGTCGTCGCACTCAGATGCGGGAAGAACACGGTGGGGAACACCAATGCGGCCGCGATGCCGTAGATGAGGAAGTCGTAGAACTCGATGGCGGAGCCGACCAGGCAGGCGGCGGCCACCCGTCGCATCGGCGTGCCGACGGTACCGGCGTGGGTTGTCACGGTAACGACGGTAGGCGACGATGCGCGGGCGCGCTCGGGGACAGGCCGCGCTCTCACCCCTCGGACAGCAGTTGTTTCTTGAGGACCTTGCCCATGGCGTTGCGGGGCAGCGACTCCACGAAGCGCACCTCGCGCGGCCGTTTGTGCACCGAAAGCTGCTGGGCGACATGGTTGACCAGCTCGTCGGCGGACAGGCCCGACGATCCGACGACGTAGGCGACGATGCGCTGGCCCAGGTCGTCGTCGGGCAGCCCGACGACGGCCACCTCCCCCACGCCCGGATGCCCCAGCAACACCGTCTCGATCTCGCCCGCGCCGATGCGGTATCCGCCGGACTTGATCAGGTCCACCGACTCGCGTCCGACGATGCGGTGCATCCCGTCGCCGTCGACGACCGCGACGTCCCCGGTGCGATACCAGCCGTCGGCGTCGAACGCCTCGGCGGTGGCGTCCGGGCGGTTGAGGTAGCCGTCGAACATGGTCGGCCCGCGAACCTGCAACCGGCCGACCGTTTCCCCGTCGTGCGGCGCCGGGCCGCCGCCCTCGTCGAGCAACCGGGTCTGCACGCCGGGCAGCGGCAGCCCCACCCAGCCGGCGCGGCGCTCACCGTCGGCGCGCGTGGACAGCGTGATCAGCGACTCCGAGGCGCCGTAGCGTTCGACGGGCCGATGCCCGGTGAGCCCGGCGAGCCCGTCGAACACCGGAACCGGCAGCGGCGCGCTGCCGGACACCAGCAGCCGCGCGCTGCTCAGCGCCCGGGCGGCGGACTCGTCGGCGACCACCCGCGACCACACCGTCGGGACGCCGAAGTACAGCGTGCCACCGGCCTGCGAGCACGCCTGGGCATATCCCGCGGGCGTGGGTTTCCCGGTGTGCACGAAGCGGTTTCCCACCCGCAGCGACCCGAGCAGCCCGAGCACCAGGCCGTGCACGTGGAACAGCGGCAGTCCGTGCACCAGGACGTCCTCGGGGGTCCACTGCCAGGCGTCGACGAGCGCGTCGAGGTCGGCGGCGATCGCCCGCCGGCTCAGCACCACGCCCTTGGGCAGCCCGGTGGTGCCCGAGGTGTAGATGACCATCGCGGTCGCGTCGGGCGACGGCTCGGGATAGCGGTGCCAGGAGCGCGCGTGCAGGCGGACCGGAATGTGCGACAGGCCCTCGGACTCGTCCGGCCGGGGCCCCAGCCAGGCCTGCACGCCGGAGTCGGTGAGCATGTGGCGGCGTTCGGAGGCACCGACGTCGGCGGGCACCGGGACGAACGGGACGCCGGCGATCAGGCAACCGGTGACCGCCAGCACCGTCGCTGCGGTCGGGGTGGCCAGCACCGCGACGCGGTCCGCGCCGGACACCCGCCCGGCCACCGACGTCGCGGCGCCGAGCAGGTCGCCGCGGCTGAGGGTGACGCCGTCGATGCGCACCGCGTCGGCGATGTCGGTCGCGGTGACGAGCGCGGGGTTCAGGGAATCCAGCAGCACGTGAGCAGGTTACTGCTCGACGCAGATCTTGGGATCCGGGTGGCCCGGGATCGCCCCGCCGCGCCGCAGCCCGGCCACGGGTTCGTCAGGCGCGAATCCCGACGGCCTTCACCTCCGTGTACTGGTGCAGCCCGCCGTGTACTGGTGCAGCCCGCGAATCCCGCCGCTCTCCCGGCCGAAGCCGCTCAACTTGAAGCCCCCGAACGGGGCGTCGCAGGGCCCCGCGCCGTTGATCGTGACCTGCCCGGTGCGGATACGGCGGGCGAGACCGAGTGCCCGGTCCACGTCGCCGCCCCATACGGCGCCGGAAAGGCCCTAGCGGGAGTTGTTCGCGATCGCCACGGCGTCGTCGTCGCCGCAGTAGCGCAACACCGCAAGAACGGGGCCGGAGACCTCCTCCTGGGCAATCGCCGAGTCCGGGGCGACCTCGGCGAGAATCGTCGGCTCGACATAGAACCCGGCGTCCAGTCCACCCGGACGACCGCCGCCGGGCACCAGTTTCGCCCCGTCGCCGACCGCACCGTCGACGTGCTCGTGGACGCGGTCGCACTGGGCCGCGCTGATCAGCGGTCCCATCTGCGTCGCGGGGTCCCGTGGGTCGCCGACCACCACGTCGCCGGCGAGCGCAACCAGCCGGTCGACGATGTCGTCGTGCAGCGAATCGGGCAACAGCAGCCGGCTGTGCAGGATGCAGGCCTGCCCGGCGTGCAGTGAGCAGCAGTTGAACAGCAACTGCTGCAGCATCTCGTCGGTGACGGTCGCGTCGTCCAGGACGATGCTGGCCGACTTGCCGCCACACTCCAGCAGCAGCCGCATCATGGCGTCGCCCCGGCGCGCATGACCTCGCAGCCGACGGCCGAGCTGCCGGTGAAGCTGATTCGTCGACCAGCTGCGTGCGCGACCGGGGGCCGTCGTCGAACGCGCGGCGCGCGGCCGCGATCGCGTCGCCGACCTGCGCGGCGCTCGCGTCGGGGGCGCCGGCGATGACCTGCTCGGTCGCCGGGTCGATGTCGTCGTAGCGGCCGCCCTCCGGTTCGACCCAGCAGCCGTCGATATAGAGCCGATAGGTGTCGGCCAGGGGACCCGGAGATGATGACTCGACCAAGCGCGTTCCTCACGGAACGTCGGACATCTCGCGAGACAGTGTTCACCCCGGCCGCCGCGGCGTCAAACACCGCGAACACGAATTTGCCTGTATTCCACCGGTTTCAACCGAGTGCACGTGTTGTTGACTTAACCGGTGGGCTGGAGTAGACACAACTTCTCAAGACATATCGAATCACTATGTCGGATCGTGTGTCCAGGGAGGCCGGCCGTGCAGACCACTGTTCCACTGCACTCCCCCGATTTCTATGCCGACGACCCCTACCCGGCGTACCGGGGACTGCGCGCGACCAACCCGGTCTGCTGGAACGACGTCAACCACGTCTGGGCGCTGCTGAAGTGCGAGGACATCTTCGGCCCCGACTCCGAGGAGTTCAAGGTCACCCGCCACCGGAACCCGCACATCACCTTCGGCTGCGGCGAACATTCATGCGTGGGAGCGCAATTGGCACGCCTTCAGGCGCGCGTGCCATTCGGGGAGCTGCTGCGCGGCTTCCCCCGCCTGCAGCTGGTGGGCGAGGTGGCCCGGATGCGGGCCACGATGGTCCCCGGGGTGAAGCGGATGCCGGTACGGCTCGGGGCCTGACATGTATCTGGACTACCAGGCCGCCCAACTGCGGTGGCGCGAGCCCCGCTTCCCACGGTGGCCGCTTCCCGCGATGACCGCTTCCCGCGATGACAAAGACAAAGACGGCCATCCCAAAGACGGCCATCCCAAAGGAGGACAGGGGTTCGTGAGGAAACCAGATACGGCGTTTCACGCCAAGCTGCGGGCGCTCGTCGACCGGCCCACCGGCGGCACCGGAAAACCCTCGGTGGCACCGGATCCGGTGAACCAGCCGATGATCCGGCACTGGGCCCACGCCCTGGGCGACATGAACCCGGTCTATCTCGACCCGCAGTTCGCGGCCGCGTCGCGGTTCGGCGGCGTCGTGTCACCCCCGGTCATGCTCCAGACCTGGACGATGCCGTCGCCGAAGCTCGAAGGCATCGGAGAACGCGGCGGTGCGCCCGTCGAGGTCGACGACAATCCCACGGCGTTTCTCGACGAGGCCGGATACACCAGCACGGTTGCCACCAACTCCGAGTTCGAGATCGAGCGCTACCCGCGGCTGGGCGATGTCATCAGCGCGACATCGGTGTACGAGGAGGTCTCCGAGGAGAAGAAGACAGCATTGGGTACCGGGTTCTTTCTCACCTGGGTGACCACCTACACCGACCAGAACGGCGAGGTGCTCGGGCGGCAGCGATTCCGCGTGCTGCGATTCAGGCCGCAGCGCTGATGGCCTCCCGCCCGGTCCCGACGCTCAGCCCGGACACCGAGTTCTTCTGGAACGGACTGCGCGAGCACAAACTGCTGATCCAGCGCTGCACCGGATGCGGGGCGCTGCGCCACCCCCCGCGGCCGATGTGCCCGAAATGCCGTTCCCTGGAGTGGGACACGGTGCAGGCATCGGGCCGCGGCACCGTCTACAGCCACGTGATGCCTCGCGAACCCCGGTTCCCCTTCCTCGAGTACCCCTACATCGTCGTGCTGGTGGAACTCGCCGAGGGGATTCGGCTGGTGTCGAACCTGTGCGACATCGACCCTGCCGACGTCACGGACGGGATGGACGTCGAGGTCTTCTATCAGACGTTCGATGATCTGGTGCTGCACCAGTTCCGCCCGGCCGGTTGAGCCATCGTGGCTTTCACCAGCGCAGCTCGCCGGCACCGGCGGCACCTACCCGGAAGGAAACCGATGACGACCACCCAGACCCGCACCACCACCTTGCGGTGGGCCGACATCGACGTCGGTGACGAGGTGACCCCACTCGAAATCCCCATCACCACGACGATGATCGTCGCCGGCGCGATCGCCTCCCGCGACTTCATGCCCGTGCACCACGACCGCGACTACGCCGACAAGCAGGGCTCGCCGAACCTGTTCATGAACATCCTGACCAGCAACGGCTATTGCGTCCGCTTCCTCACCGACTGGGCGGGGCCCGAAGCGATGATCACCAAACTGTCCATCCGCCTGGGTGTTCCGTGTTTTCCCGACGACCCGCTGCGGTTCACCGGCACTGTGACCGGCAAGAACGGCGGATCGGGCGGCGAGAACTTCGTCGAGGTCACCTTCAAGGCGTCCAACAGTCTCGGCGATCACGTCTCGGGCGCCGCCGTTGTGAGCCTGCTCGACGGGGACTTCGAAAGCGACGTCGAAAAGGGCGAGGCATGACGCGGTCGCTGCCCGGCAGCTGCGCCATCGTCGGCATCGGCCAGACCGAGTTCTGCAAGGAATCCGGGCGCAGCGAATTGCAATTGGCCTGCGAGGCCGTCAGCGCCGCACTCGACGACGCCGGACTGGCACCCGCTGACGTCGACGGCATGGTCACCTTCACCATGGACTCCAGCGACGAGATCGACATCGCCCGCAACGTGGGCATCGGCGACCTGAGCTTCTTCTCCCGCGTGCACCACGGCGGCGGCGCGGCGGCCGGCACCGTGGTACATGCGGCGATGGCGGTCGCCACCGGCATCGCCGACGTCGTGGTGTGCTGGCGCGCCTTCAACGAACGCTCCGGGTTCCGTTTCGGCGGGAGCGGCCGCACCGACTTGGGGACCCCGCTGTTCATGGCGCACTACGCGCCGTTCGGATTGCTCACACCCGCGGCGTGGGTCGCGATGCACGCCCAGCGCTACATGTCGACCTATCGCGTCACCAACGAGGACTTCGGCCGGATCGCCGTGGTGGACCGAAAGCACGCCGCCACCAACCCCGATGCGTGGTTCTACCAGCGCCCGATCACGCTGGATGACCACCAGAATTCGCGGTGGATCGTCGAACCGGTGCTGCGGCTGCTGGATTGCTGCCAGGAAAGCGACGGCGGGGTCGCACTGGTGGTCACCAGCACCGAACGCGCCCGCAACCTGCGGCAACCGCCGGCCGTCATCACCGCTGCCGCCCAGGGCGCGGCCGCCGACGGCGAGATGATGACCAGCTATTACCGCGAGGACATCACCGGGCTCCCCGAGATGGGCGTGGTCGCAGCGCAGCTGTGGCGTGATTCCGGCCTGAAGCCGCGCGATATCCAAACCGCGTTCATCTACGACCATTTCACCCCGTTCGTGTTCACCCAGCTGGAGGAACTCGGCTTCTGCGGGCGCGGCGAGGCCAAGGACTTCGCCACCATCGAACGGCTGTCGCTGGGTGGGGAGCTCCCGATCAACACCAACGGCGGGCTGCTCGGAGAGGCCTACATCCACGGGATGAACGGCATCACCGAGGGCGTGCGCCAGATTCGCGGAACCTCGCACAACCAGGTCGACAACGTCGAGCACGTGCTGGTCACGTCGGGCACCGGCGTGCCCACCAGCGGCCTGATCCTCGCTCCAGTCCGGTAGAAGCCGGATGACTCAAGCTCAATCTCACGCTCAATCTCAAGCGACGGCGACCGCGACGGCGACCGCGACGGCGACCGCGACCGCGACCCGCGAGCTGATCGTCAATGCCGCGTATGCCTGTTTCGGCAGGCGGGGACTGCAGAAGGCCACGATCGTCGACATCGCCAAGGCGGCCGGCATGTCCCGCAGCACGATCTACGAGTACTTCAGCGACAAGACCGCGATCGTCGAAGCGTGCGCCGAACACGCCTCCGAGCGGTTTTACCGCGAGATGGCCACCACGATGGAGCGAGGCCGCTCTCTCGAGGACAAGTTGAGCCGCGCCGCGGTTTTCGTCACGCAGGCGCGCCGGGTCATCGCAGCCGAGCCGTACTTCGACGAGGACGCGGTCAGCCTGCTGCTCACCAAGGACGCCGTCGTGCTGCTGCGCGAGTGCGTCGAGTTCTTCGCGCCCTATCTCGCCGCGGCCAAGCTGACCGGCGAGGTGCGCAAGGACCTCGACGTCGAGGCCGCCGGGGAATGGTGCGCGCGCATATTGTTCTCGCTGTTCAGCACGCCCTCGTCGACGCTGGACCTGCAGGACCCCGAGGTGGCGGCCGAATTCGTGCGCGCGCACCTGGTACGCGGCTTCGCCGGCGAACGCGGGCGGCCCCGCCGGGGCCAGTGACCGCGGCGAGCCACCAGTTCACACTCGGTGACCCCGGGCCGCCAGGGCCCGCAGGAAGAACGTCAGGTTGGCCGGCCGTTCGGCCAGCCGCCGCATGAAGTAGCCGTACCACTGGTCACCGAAGGGCACGTAGACCCGCACCCGGCTGCCGGCGGCGGCCAGTCGCCGCTGCTCGTCGGCGCGGATGCCGAACAGCATCTGGTGCTCGAAATCGTTTATTTCACGGCCAGATTCGCGCGCCAGCGACGGTACCGCCGCGATGACTGCGGGATCATGGGAGGCCACCATGGGGTAGCCCGAACCGGCCATCAGCACGCGCAGGCACCTCAGGTACGAATCGGTGACCACGGCGGGGTCGCGGTAGGCCACCGATGCCGGTTCGTCGTAGGCGCCCTTGCACAAACGGATTCGCGCGCCGGCCGCGGCGAACTCTTCGCAGTCGCCCACTGTGCGACGCAGATAGGCCTGAAGAACCGTGCCCAGCCAGGGAAACTCAACCCGCAGGTCGCGCACGATCGTCAGCGTGGAATCCGTCGTCGTGTGGTCTTCGGCGTCCACCGTCACCCACACCCCGGCACGCTGCGCCGCCTCGCAGATCGCAAAGGCGTTCTCCCGGGCGATCTTCTCGCCGTCGCGGTCGAGCGACTGCCCCAGCGCCGACAGCTTCAGCGACACCTCCAGGGGCCGTACGCCGGCCTCGACGCGGTCGCCGAGCTTGCCCAGCCTGTCGATCAGGTCCAGGTACACCTGCGCCGCCGCCTCGGCGTCGTCGGCGCCGGTGACGTCCTCGCCGAGGTAGTCGATGCTGACACAGAGCCCCGAATCACGCAGCGCGGCAGCACTGTTCAATACCGACCCGACCGTCTCCCCGGGCACGAACCGTTGCACCACCGTGCGGGTGACCGGCAACCGTTCGGCGGTGCGGCGCAACCCCTCCCTCCGGCCGGCCGCCAGGATCGCCGGGCGCAGCGTGTTGGCGAAGACCCCGCCCATCAGTCGGATTCCATGTGCGGGTAGCTGTGGCGGGTCGGCGGGACGAAGGTCTCCTTGATGGTGCGTGCCGACACCCAGCGCACCATGTTCAGCAGCGACCCGGCCTTGTCGTTGGTGCCCGAGCCCCGCGACCCGCCGAACGGCTGGCGCCCGACCACCGCCCCGGTCGGTTTGTCGTTGACGTAGAAGTTGCCGGCCGTGAACCGCAGCCGGTCCTGCGCCGTCAGCACCGCGCGCCGGTCGTCGGCGATGACCGCTCCGGTCAGCGCGTAGCGGGAGCCGGTGTCGACGACGCCGAGGATGCGCTCGTACTGGTCGTCGGGGTAGACGTGCACCGACAGTATCGGCCCGAAGTACTCGGTCGAGAAGGATTCGTCGGTCGGGTCGTCGGACAGCAGCACGGTCGGGCGCACGAAATAGCCCTCGCTGTCGTCGTATTCGCCGCCCGAGGCGATGGTCACGCCGGGCGTGCCCTTGGCGCGCTCGATGGCGTTGACGTTCTTGGCGAAGGCGCGGCGGTCGATCACCGCGCCGCCGAAGTTGGTCAGATCGGTGACGTCCCCGTACCGCAGCGCTGCCGCCTCGCCCAGGAAGTCGTCACCCATGCGCTGCCACACCGAATGCGGGATGAAAGCCCGCGACGCAGCCGAGCATTTCTGGCCCTGGTAGTCGAACGCACCGCGGATCAGGGCCGTCGACAGCACCTGTGGGTTCGCCGAGGTGTGTGCGACGACGAAGTCCTTGCCGCCGGTCTCGCCGACCAGCCGCGGGTAAGCGTGGTAGCGGCCGATGTTGGCGCCCACCTGTTGCCACAGGTGCTGGAAGGTGGCCGTGGACCCGGTGAAGTGGATGCCGGCCAGCCGCGGGTCGGCCAGCGCCACGTCGGAAACCGCGAAGCCGTCACCGGTCACCAGGTTGATCACCCCGGGCGGCAATCCGGCGGCCTCGAGCAGTTGCATGCTCAGGTAGGCCGACAGCGTCTGGGTGATCGACGGCTTCCACACGACGGTGTTGCCCATCAGCGCCGGGGCCGACGGCAGGTTCGCCGCGATCGAGGTGAAGTTGAACGGGGTGACGGCGTAGACGAAGCCGTCCAGCGGGCGGTAGTCGCTGCGGTTCCATTCGCCGGGCCCGCTGAGCGGCTGCTGCTCGAGGATCTGGCGGGCGAACGCGACGTTGAAACGCCAGAAGTCGATCAGCTCGCACACCGCGTCGATCTCGGCCTGGTACGGCGACTTGGACTGGCCGAGCATCGTCACGGCGGCCATCTTCTCCCGCCACGGCCCCGCGAGCAGGTCGGCCGCGCGCAGGAACACCGCGGCACGTTCCTCGAAGGGCATCCCCGCCCAGTCGTGTTTGGCGGCCGTCGCGGCCTCGACGGCCGCGGTGGCTTCGGTGCGCCCGGCATTGGTCAACGTGCCCAGCCTGGCGGCGTGCCGGTGCGGCTGCACGACGTCGATCCGCTCGCCGTCACCCATCCGGTGCTTGCCGCCGATCACATGCGGAAGGTCGATCGTCCGGCCGGCCACCGCGGCCAACTCGGCGATCAGCCGCGCGCGTTCCGGGGAATGCGGCGCGTAGTCGTGGACAGGTTCGTTGGCGGGTACTGGCACGTGCGTGATCGCATCCATACCTGCCAGGGTCCCCGCAGCAGCCCTCCAGATAGTTGTCTGATCAGACAGGGTTGTTTCGGACCAGTAGTAAAATCGGACAACATGCGGGCAGCCGGTGTCGGACTTGGCCAGTTGCTGCTCGCGTTGGACGCGACTCTGGTCACCCTCGTGAGCGCACCTCGCGGCCTTGACCTTCCCGTGGTCTCGGCGGCACTGATCGACTCCGACGACGTGGGGCTGGGTCTGGCGGCGGCGGCGGGCTCGGCCGACATTTTCTTCCTGCTCGGCGTCGCCGACGACGAGGCGCTGAAATGGGTGGACAGGCAGGCGCGCGAGCACGTGCCCGTGGCGATCTTCGCCAAAAAGCCCTCGGACGCGCTGGTGACCAAGGCGGTGGCAGCCGGCTCGGCGGTGGTGGCCGTGGAGCCCAGGGCCCGCTGGGAGCGGCTCTATCAGCTGGTCAACCACGTGCTGGAGCATCACGGAGACCGCGCCGACCCGGCGGACGACTCGGGCACCGACCTGTTCGGGCTGGCGCAGTCGCTGGCCGACCGCATCCACGCCATGGTCAGCATCGAAAACGCCGAGTCGCAGGTACTCGCCTATTCGGCCTCCAACGACGAAGCCGACGAGCTGCGCAGGCTCTCCATTCTGGGCAGGGCCGGCCCGCCGGAGCACCTCAAGTGGATCGGTCAGTGGGGCATCTTCGACGCGCTGCGCGCCGGCGGCGAGGTGGTGCGCGTGGACGAACGCCCGGCCCTGGGGCTGCGGCCGCGGCTGGCGGTCGGGATCTACCAACCGGCGAACACCGGTCCGCGCCGCGCCCCGGTGTTCGCCGGCACCATCTGGGTGCAGCAGGGTTCGCGGCCGCTGGCCGACGACGCCGAGGAGGTCTTGCGCGGCGCGGCCGTGTTGGCCGGACGGATCGTCGCGCGGCTGGCGGCGCGGCCGTCGCCGCAGTCGCGCCGGGTGCAGCAGCTGCTGGGACTGACGGACGGCGAGCCCGTCTCGCCGTCCGCGGTGTCCGCCATCGCCGCAGAGCTCGGTGCCGCCGTCGACGGCAGCGCGGTGCTGATCGGATGGGATACCGCCGACACCACCGCGCCCCGCCCTCCGCGACTTGCCGACGTTGTCGCGTTGAGCGCGAGCGCGTTTCGCGGGGACGCGCAGGTGGCCGCACATCGCTCCCGCATCTATGTGCTGTTGCCCCAGACCGCGACGACGCGGTCGGTCACCTCCTGGGTCCGCGGCACGATCGGTGCGCTGCGCGCCGAGCTCGGTATCGAGCTGCGAGCCGCCATCGCCGCACCGGTCGCCGGTCTGGCGGCTGTCGCAGCCGCGCGCACCGAGGTGGACCGCGTGCTCGACAGTGCCGAGCGCCATCCGGTGTCGATCGGGCAGGTCACGTCGCTGGCCGAGGCGCGCACCACCGTCCTGCTCGACGAGATCGTCACCGTGGTCGCCGCCGAGAAACGT
>NZ_JBMIOP010000056.1:0-3744 GCF_049197365.1 Mycobacterium sp. THU-M104 | reverse complement strand
TGACGTCGACCTGCTGCGCGAGGTGCAGCGGCTTTCCCAGGACGAGGGCGTCAACCTTGCCGGCATCAAGCGCATCATCGAGCTGACCAACCAGGTCGAGGCGCTGCAGGCACGGGTGCGAGAGTTGAGCGAGGAGTTGCTGGCGTCGCGCGCCAACCAGCGGCGCGAACTCGCGGTACTGCCCAAGAGCACCGCGCTGGTGGTGTGGCGACCGCGGCGCTAGCACCCGCGAGCAGCGCAACCTCAGCTGACCCGGATGGAGAACTGAGCGACGGCCGGTTCGCCGGGGCGCGCACACCGGTATCCGCCGCGGCGCAGCGCATCGGTCGGCGCGGTCATCGGCTCGAAGCACACGACGGCGTTTGCGGGGTCCTCGTCGGCTGGCGGCGCAAAGATCTGAGCCGCGGGATAGCCGCGCTCGAAGCGGACTTCCACGCGGCGCCCGCCGCCGGACACCGCGAACATCGCATTGTCGTCGACCTGATCGTAAGCGTCGTCGAAAGCCGTGTCGCCCAACGGTTCGCACCTCGCCGGCTGGGCACTGCACTCGCCGGTGGGCAGCCCCTGCCCGTCGAGGGTCAGGTGCCGCAGCGGCGGCGTCTCGATCATCCACTCGCCGCGCGCCACCCCGGGCAGCTGCAGGTAGGGGTGGAAGCCGAAGCACAATGGGACCGCCGTGTCGCCGGTCGCGGTGACCGTGGTGCTCACCGTCAGGATGCGCTCGGCCAGCAGCGCCGACACCGCGAGCACGTGCGGATACGGGAACCGGCCAGCAGCCGCGGGTCGGCGCCGAAGTCGACCTCGGCACTCAGTTCGTTGCCCGTTTCCGTCGTCACCCGCCAGCCGGGGTAGGCGGCCATGGTGCCGTGAATGGGCAACCCGTGGGGGTCGGCGCGCACGCCGTTCTCGCCCGGCGTCAGCCGCACCGTCACGCCCTGCGCGGTGTAGGTGTCACCGCCCAACCGGTTCGCCCACGGGTACAGGATGGGAATGCCCATCGTCTTGCCGGCCTTGACGTAGGCGTCCAGGCCGCGACGCTGGCCGAGTAGCTCGACCCCGTCGTCGGTCAGCGATACGCCGATCATCCCGGCCTCCGGCACGAACCGGGCGGCGACCGGCGAGGACGGGTCGCGCAGTGTCGCGATGTGCATGCCCTACCTCGGTTACCTCAACTCACCCGGACAGTGGGTCGTGCTGGATGCGTTCCGGCGGAGCGCCTTTGGCGATCAGAGCGGCCCTGGTGACCCCGACCATGTCCGGCCCGCCACAGATCAGGATCTGCCGGTCGCTCCACCCACCGTATCTGGTCACCACCTCCGGCAGGCGGCCCGTCTGGTGCACATGCAGCCCGCGGGGCGGGGTGCAGTCGGGATAGTCGGCCGCCCAGGGCGGGTCGGCGCCGTACTCGGAGACCGGCGAGACCGACAGCCACGGATTGTGCGCCGCGACCTGCCAGAGCGTGGGCAGGTCGTAGAGTTCGCATCGGTAGCGGGCCCCGAAGAACAGGTGTACGCGTGGGTTCACCGCGTAGCGGCCCAGGTCCAGAATCAGTGCGCGCAGCGGCGCCAGGCCGGTGCTGCCGGCCACCATCAGCACGTCGTCGCCATCCCGGTCGACGTGTAGCGCTCCGTGCGGGCTCGACAACCGCCACCGGTCGCCGGGGCGGGTCTCTGCGACGACGGCGGTGCTGACCAGCCCGCCGGGGACCACCCGGACGTGGAACTCGATGCGGCCGTCCGGGTCGGCCGGCATGGCCGGGCTCAGGTAGCGCCAGCGGCGGGGGCACTGCGGGACCTGGACGGTGACGTACTGGCCGGGGTGGTAGTCCATCGGGCGGTCCAGGTGCAGGCGTACGACCGCGAGATCGCGGGAGACCCGGAGGTGCTCGACGACCGTGCCGTCCCACCAGGCGGGGCCTTCCTCGGCGTCGGCGGCACCGCTCATCACCCCGGTGATCAGGTTCAGCGACGCGGTCGCGGCCGCGTCGACGGCCTCGGTCCAGGCTTGGCCGAGATGGTCGCGCAGCGCCACGTGCAACGCGCGGCGCAGGGTGCCGTAGTGAGTCGGCAGCACGCCGTACTTGCGGTGGTCGCGGCCCAGCTGGGCGAGGAAGGCCACCGGTTCGGCGGCGTGTTGCTCGACCAGCTCGGCGTAGACCCAGCGCAACGCCTGGGCGAAAGCCGCCCGCTGGCCGGCCATCTCGGCCGGGAACAGGTCGCGCACCGAGGCGTCGAGAGCGAACCAGTGCGTGTAGAACCGGTGGACGAGCGCGTCCTGCGCGACCGCCTCGCACAGCACCCGCAACGACTCCCGGTCCTCCAGGCTCACGGAACGGAATTCTAGGTGCGCCGCGCGCCGGCGATTGATCCTCGGTATTCAGGTCAGCAGCGAGGTCGACAATGGTCATCCGTTCGGCGTGCCGGGGCAGCTTCGCGGTGGAGTCAGGACCGTCGCGCAGGAGCGGGCAGCCCGCAGCGCCGGCACGTCGACCGGCACTTTTGACTTTCGGCCGACTTGAGCGGAACAGACTCAATCTTGACGGCGTTAGACAACGCGACAAGCATTTTCATTCTTACCCGACCCGAACGGAGGCGTCGTGGATTCTTTCAACCCGACCACCAAGACCCAGGCAGTGCTGACGGCGGCGCTGCAGGCGGCCTCATCCGCCGGTAACCCCGAGATCCGGCCCTCCCACCTGCTGATGGCCTTGCTGACGCAGGCCGACGGGATCGCCGCGCCGCTGCTCGAGGCGGTCGGAGTCGAGCCGGCGACCATCCGCGCCGAGGCCCAGCGCCTACTGGACCGGCTGCCGCAGGCCAGCGGCGCCAGCGCGCAGCCGCAGCTGTCGCGCGAATCACTGGCAGCCATCACGACCGCCCAGCACCTGGCCACCGAGATGGACGACGAGTACGTCTCCACCGAACACCTGATGGTCGGGCTGGCCACCGGCGACTCCGACGTCGCCAAGCTGCTGACCGGCCACGGCGCCTCACCGCAGGCCCTGCGTGAGGCGTTCGTGAAGGTGCGCGGCAGCGCGCGGGTCACCAGTCCCGACCCCGAGGCCACCTACCAGGCGCTGGAGAAGTACTCCACCGACCTGACCGCCCGGGCCCGCGAAGGCAAACTCGACCCGGTCATCGGCCGCGACAACGAGATCCGCCGCGTCGTGCAGGTACTGAGCCGCCGCACCAAGAACAACCCGGTCCTCATCGGTGAGCCGGGTGTCGGCAAGACCGCGATCGTGGAGGGCCTGGCCCAGCGCATCGTGGCCGGCGACGTGCCCGAGAGCCTGCGCGACAAGACCGTGATCTCGCTCGACATGGGCTCGATGGTGGCCGGTGCCAAGTATCGCGGCGAGTTCGAGGAGCGACTCAAGGCCGTGCTCGACGACATCAAGAACTCCGCCGGTCAGATCATCACCTTCATCGACGAGTTGCACACCATCGTCGGCGCCGGCGCCACCGGCGAGGGTGCGATGGACGCCGGCAACATGATCAAGCCGATGCTGGCCCGCGGCGAGCTGCGGCTGGTCGGGGCCACCACGCTCGACGAGTACCGCAAATACATCGAGAAGGACGCCGCGTTGGAGCGCCGCTTCCAGCAGGTGCTGGTGGGCGAGCCGTCGGTGGAGGACACCGTCGGCATCCTGCGCGGGCTCAAGGACCGCTACGAGGTGCACCACGGCGTGCGCATCACCGACTCGGCCCTGGTGGCCGCGGCCACGCTGTCCGACCGCTACATCAC
>NZ_JBMIOP010000053.1:0-8001 GCF_049197365.1 Mycobacterium sp. THU-M104 | reverse complement strand
TCGGCCAGCTGCGGCTCGATCGCGGCCGCGCGGTCGACACGGACCGCGTTGAGCGTCTGCCGTCCCTCGGCCGTGATGTGGATGCGGACTGCGCGGGCGTCGTCGGGGTCGACCGTCCGCGTGACCAGGCCGGCCTCCTCGAGGCGTCGTACCTGTGTGGTCATCGTCGGTTGCGAACAGTGGTCGACGGCCGCCAGATCACCGATCCGGGCTTCGCCGTGCGCCTCGATGGTGGCGAGCAGCCTGGCCTGCGCCGCAGGCAACGGCATCCGGATCCGCTGGGTGGCCAGCCGGTTGAGGCGGGCGACCACCGCGAGCAGGTCCGCTCCGAGGCCCGGTTGCAGCTCGGACGTCGCGGCGTCAACGACTCCACCGACTTCGGCCACTCCGCTGTGATCGGCGGCGGATGGGTTCATGCCTCCATGGTTGCATAGCTACCCTAAGCGAGCTGCTGCGTGGATGCCGGGGTGCAAATCCCCAGCTGGCCGGGTGTTCTGGCGGGGCCCGCGCCCGCGGCCTGGCAGAATCAATCAAGTGACCGGCCCAAGACTCCTGCGTGCGAGCCGCCGTGGTGGACCACTGCAACCGGTGGAGTTGGCGCAGGCGTCGGTGATGGGTGCGCTGTGTGCGGTCATCGCGATCATCTCCGTAATCGTCCCGTTCGCCGCCGGGGTGGCCCTGCTCGGCACCGTGCCGACGGGGCTGCTGGCCTACCGCTACCGACTGCGTGTACTGCTCGCCGCGACGGTCGCCGCCGGGATGATCGCCTTCCTCATTGCCGGCTTGGGCGGATTGATGACGGTCATGCACGGCGCGTACGTCGGCGGGCTGATGGGATTCGTCAAGCGCCGGCGCCGGGGAACGCCGACGGTGATCGTCGTGTCCCTGATCGCCGGGGTCGCGTTCGGTGCCGTGACGCTCGGCATGCTGGCTGTCATGACCCGGCTGCGGCACCTGATCTTCCAGGTGATGACAGCGAACATCGACGGGGTCGCAGAGTTTTTGACCCGGATCCATCTGGCGCAGGCCGGCGCCGACGTCAAACGGTATTTCGCCGAGGGGCTGCACTACTGGCCGTGGATCCTGCTGGGTTATTACACCGTCGGCATCATGATCGTCTCGCTGATCGGCTGGTGGGCACTGTCCCGGCTGCTGCAGCGGATGAGCGAGATTCCTGACGTGCACAAACTGGACGTCTGGGACGGCGGCGAGGGCGAGAGGGCCGCGATAGGCCCCGTGCCGGTGCGGCTGGACAAGGTGCGCTTTCGCTACCCGCACGCCGCCCGGGATTCGTTGCGCGAGATCAGCCTGGACCTTCGGGTGGGTGAACACGTGGCGATCACCGGCGCCAACGGCTCCGGCAAGACCACGTTGATGTTGATCCTGGCGGGCCGGGAACCCACGTCGGGCACGGTGCGGCGCCCCGGTGCGGTCGGCCTGGGCAAGGTTGGCGGCACGGCCGTGGTGCTTCAGCATCCCGAAAGCCAGGTTCTGGGCACCCGCGTCGCCGACGACGTGGTGTGGGGCCTGCCGCCGGGCACCGAGATCGACGTGAACCGGCTGCTGGGCGAGGTGGGCCTGGACGGGCTCGCCGACCGCGACACCGGAAGCCTGTCCGGGGGCGAACTGCAGCGCCTGGCGCTGGCCGCGGCACTGGCCCGGGAGCCGTCGTTGCTGATCGCCGACGAGGTGACCACCATGGTCGACCAGCAGGGCCGGGAGGCCCTGCTGGGTGTGCTGTCGGGCCTCACCCAACGGCACCGGACCGCACTGGTGCACATCACGCACTACAACAACGAGGCGGAGTCGGCGGACCGCACGATCAACCTCAGCGATTCACCGGACAACGCCGACATGGTCGAGTCCGCGCCCACGCCGCTGCCGTCCGCGCCGGTAGCGCACATCTCCTGCGCGCCGGCGATCGAGCTCGTCGAGGTCGGTCACGAATACGCCAGCGGCACACCGTGGGCCAAACCCGCGCTGCGCGACATCAGCTTCGTCGTGGAGCAGGGGGACGGGTTGCTCATCCACGGCGACAACGGGTCGGGCAAGTCGACCTTGGCCTGGATCATGGCCGGGCTGACGATTCCCACCACCGGTGCCTGCCTTCTCGATGGCCGGCCCACCCATGAGCAGGTCGGCGCGGTGGCGCTGTCGTTCCAGGCGGCCCGGTTGCAGCTGATGCGCAGCCGCGTCGACCTGGAAGTTGCCTCGGCCGCGGGTTTCTCGCACCGCGACCAAGACCGCGTCGCCGCGGCGCTGGCCAGCGTCGGGCTGGACCCCGCGCTGGCCAAACGTCGCATCGACCAGCTCAGCGGCGGTCAGATGCGCCGCGTGGCGCTGGCCGGGCTGCTGGCGTGTTCGCCGCGGGCGTTGATCCTTGATGAGCCGCTGGCCGGGCTGGACGCCACGAGCCAGCGCGGTCTGCTGCGCCTGCTGGAGGATCTCCGCCGCGAGCGGAGCCTGACCGTGGTGGTCATCTCCCATGACTTCGTCGGGCTGGAGGGCGTCTGCCCGCGCACCCTGCATCTGCACAACGGAACGTTGGAATCGGTGGCGACCGCGGCCGGAGGCGTTGCATGACGGCGACTGCGGGCGCACCGCTGAACGCGGGCCCGGAGCACGCTACGAGCCGGCGTCTGCCGCGGCCGGTGGTGTTGCTCGTACCGGTGCCCGGGACGTCGACCATCCACCAACTGTGGGCTGGAACCAAACTGCTCGTGGTCTTCGGGATCTCGGTGCTGCTGACGTTCTCCCCGGGATGGGTGACGATCGCCGCGGTAGCGGCCCTGGTGGCGGCCGCGATACGGATTGCGCGCATTCCGCGGGGGGTGCTGCCGTCGGTTCCGCGCTGGCTGTGGGTGATCGTCGCGCTGGGCGGCATCACGGCCGCGCTGGGCGGCGGCAGCCCGGTGATCGCCGTGGGCGGCCTGCACCTGGGACTCGGCGGTTTCCTGCAGTTTCTGCGGATCACCGCGCTGTCGGTGGTCCTGCTCGGGCTGGGGGCGATGGTGTCCTGGACCACCAACGTCGCCGAGATCGGTCCCGCGATGGCGCTTTTGGGTCGCCCGCTGCGATGGCTGCGGGTCCCGGTCGAGGAATGGGCGGTGGCGCTGGCACTCGCGCTGCGCGCCTTCCCGATGCTGATCGACGAATTCCAGGTGCTCTACGCCGCCCGTCGGCTGCGGCCCAGGCGGATACCGCGCGGCCGCAGGGCGCGGTTCCGGCGGCACGCGCTGGAGGTGATCGACCTGCTCGCCGCGGCCATCACCGTGACGCTGCGCCGCGGCGACGAGATGGGCGACGCTATCACCGCCCGTGGCGGAACCGGCCAACTCTGCGCTCACCCGGCGCGGCCGACAACGACGGACTGGGCGACCCTGGCGATTACGACCGCGGTGTGCGGCGCGGCGATCGGAGTGGAGATCGCGTTGCACCTGACCCGATGAGCACGGAACCTCAGACGCTGCGGGACCTGCTGCCGTCGCGTAACTTGGGCACGTGTCAGACAAGCACCGCAGCCGCCGCATTGTGGCTTCCCCGCAGGAGATCTGGGACGTCCTGGCGGATTTCGGATCGGTCAGTTCGTGGGCGGGCAACGTCGGCCACTCCTGCATCCTGTTCTCGGGTCCCGGCGGCGCAGCCGTCGGAACCGCGCGCCGGGTCCAGTTCAACCGCGAGGCCCTCATCGAGCGCATCACCGAGTTCGACCCGCCGCACGTGCTCGGCTACGACATTGAAGGCCTGCCGGGCCGGCTGCGCAGGGTGGCCAACCGATGGACGCTGGCGCCGGTCGCGGGTGGGTCGACCGTCGTGAGCCTGACCAGCACCGTCGAGATCGGGCCCCGCGCACCGCACAAGCTGGCCGAACGCATTGTGTGCCGCGTCATGGCGCGGGAGTCCGGCCAAATGCTCGCCGGGCTCGCCAGCCGATTGGAAGATGCCCGTGTCTGATCGCCCCGATGTCGTGGTCATCATGACCGACGAGGAGCGCGCGGTGCCGCCGTACGAGACCGCCGACACCCTCGCCTGGCGCGACCGGGTACTCACCGGCCGCAAGTGGTTCGACGAGCACGGGGTCAGTTTCGCCCGGCACTACACCGGCTCGCTGGCCTGCGTACCGAGCCGTCCCACGCTCTTCACCGGGCACTATCCCGACCTGCACGGGGTCACCCAGACCGACGGCATCGGCAAGACGGCCGAGGACTCCCGCATGCGCTGGCTGCGCCCCGGCGAGGTGCCGACCCTGGGCAACTGGTTCCGCGCCGCGGGATACGACACCCACTACGACGGCAAGTGGCACGTCTCTCATGCCGACCTCACCGACCGGGCAACGGGCCGCACGCTGGAAACCAACAATCACGACGGAGTCGTCGACCCCGTCGCCGTGCAGCGCTACCTGGCCGCCGACCCACTCGCGCCCTACGGCTTCTCGGGATGGGTCGGCCCGGAGCCGCACGGCGCTGCACTGGCCAATGCCGGCGTGCGTCGCGATCCGCTCGTCGCCGAACGGCTCGTCTCCTGGCTCTCCGACCGGTACGCACGCCGCCGGGCCGGGGACGCGGCGGCGCTGCGCCCATTCCTGCTGGTGGCCAGCTTCGTCAACCCCCACGACATCGTGCTGTTCCCGGCGTGGGTGCGTCGCAGCCCGGTCAAGTCGTCGTCGCCGCTGGACCCCCCGCCGGTGCCCCCCGCGCCGACGGGCGGCGAGGACCTGTCGACAAAGCCGGCAGCGCAGATCGCGTTCCGCGAGGCGTATTACTACGGCTACGGCCCGGCCCCCGTGATCAACCGGGCCTACGAGCGCGACGCCCAGCGCTACCGCGATCTGTACTACCGCCTGCACGCCGAGGTGGACGCGCCGATCGACCGCGTTCGGCGGGCCGTCACCGACAACGGTTCGGCCGACGCGGTGCTGGTGCGCACGGCCGACCACGGCGACCTGCTCGGCGCGCACGGCGGGTTGCACCAGAAGTGGTTCAACCTGTACGACGAGGCCACTCGCGTTCCCTTCGTGATCGCCCGCGTCGGGGAGCGGTCCACGGTTCCGCGCGTCGTGACCGCGCCGACGTCGCATGTCGACCTGGTCCCCACGCTGCTGTCGGCCGCCGGCATCGACGTCGCTGCTGTCGTGTCCGGACTTGCCGAGTCCTTCTCGGAGGTCCATGAGCTACCGGGCCGCGACCTGATGCCCGTCGTCGACGGCGCGCCGGCCGACGAGACCCGCGCGGTCTACATGATGACCCGCGACAACATACTCGAGGGGGACGCCGTGGCCTCGGGCCTGGCGCGCCGCCTCAGGCTGACCGCGAATCCGCCCGCGCCGCTGCGCATCCGGGTTCCGGCGCACACCCCGTCCAATTTCGAGGGGCTCGTCGTGCGTGTCGACGACGTGCCCGGTGGCGAAGGTCACCTGTGGAAGCTGGTTCGCACGTTCGACGACCCGGGAACCTGGACCGAGCCCGGCGTGCGGCACCTGGCAGCCAGCGGGCTGGGTGGCAACGCCTACCGCACGTCTCCGCTCGAGGACCAATGGGAGCTCTACGACCTGACCTCCGACCCGGTCGAAGCCGAGAACCGGTGGACCGATCCGGGCCTGCACGAGCTGCGCGGGCACCTGCGCACGCGGCTCAAACAGGAGCGGGCGGCTTCAGTCCCTGAGCGCAACCACCCGTGGCCCTATGCATCCCGGCGAACGCCGAGCCCGGGGCGCGCTCGGGCGGCACGCTGGGTGGCCCGCCGCCCGGGCAGCACTGGCGCGGGGTTTTCGCCACCGGTTTAGGGGCGCATGCGGTCGATCAGGTCGGACAGCACGACGATGCTTTCGCTGCGTTCGATGTCCGCGCTGGACCGGATCCGCTCGAGGGCGGTCTCGAGGTGCTGCATGTCGCGCGCCAGGACGTGCAGGATCGCGTCGGACGTTCCGGTGACCGTGGCCGCGCTGACGATCTCGGGGATGTCCACCCACGCCGCCCGCAGCTCGGCCGGCGAGATCCGGCCGTGGCAGTACACCTGCACGTAGGCCTCGGTGTTCCAGCCCAGCGCATTGCGGTCGATGACCGTGGTGAAGCCCTTGATCACCCCGCTGTCGAGCATCCGGTCGACGCGCCGCTTCACGGCGGGCGCCGACAGGTTCACCGTCTCGCCGATCTCGGCGAAGGTCGCGCGCGCGTTGTCGGTCAGTTCCGCGAGGATGCGCTCGTCGGTCTCGTCGAGTCTGTCCATGCCGGTCACGCCCTCCCATTTCGTCGACGGACAATAAACAACCGCTAGACCCAATCTAACGCAACAAATACGCGTAGCCGAAGCAATGTTCGTCGATTGATTGTCTACATGGGCTCCATTATCGTAGATTTGTGACGGATTACTATGTGGCGGAGCCGGCGACGGTCGCCGCGCCCGCGTATGTGACTTGGCCCGACGCCGAGGCCCAGAGGCGCGCTCGCACGCCACGGACCCGGCGGTACGCGATGACACCACCGGCATTCTTCGCGGTCGAATACGCGATCAACCCCTGGATGGACCTCAGCACGCCCGTGGACGTCGGCGTCGCGCACGCGCAATGGGAGAACCTGTACCAGACCTACCTGTCGCTGGGCCACCACGTGGACATCGTCGAGCCCGTGCCCGGGCTGCCCGACATGGTGTACGCGGCCAACGGCGGATTCATCGCCGACGACGTCGCCATCGTCGCCAAGTTCCGGTTCCCCCAGCGGGCCGGCGAGGCGCGCGCCTACGCCGCGTGGATGTCGTCGCGGGGCTACCGGCCCTTGTCCACCCGCCACGTCAACGAGGGGCAGGGCGATCTGCTGATGGTTGGTGACATCGTCCTGGCCGGGTACGGCTTCCGCACCGACCGGCGCGCGCACGACGAGATCTCGGCGGCGCTCGGCTTTCCGGTCGTGTCCCTGGAGCTGGTCGACCCGCGCTTCTACCACCTGGACACCGCGCTGGCCGTTCTCGACGATCACACGATCGCCTACTACCCGCCGGCCTTCAGCGAGGCGGCGCAAGACCAACTGCGTGCGTTGTTCCCCGCTGCTATCGTGGTCGGCAGCGCCGATGCCTACGTGCTGGGGCTCAACGCAGTCTCCGACGGCCTGCACGTTGTAATTCCTTCTGGCGCAAGCCATTTCGCGACACAACTGCGTGAGGCCGGTTTCGAGCCGGTCGGCGTGGACCTATCCGAGCTGCTCAAGGGCGGCGGTTCAGTCAAATGCTGCACATTGGAGGTGTTCTCATGACGATTCTCGACGCCCCGGCCGCGGAGGCGGTCATCACGAACCGCACCGAGAGCGCGATCACTTTGGTCGACAAATATGCGGCGCACAACTATTCGCCGCTGCCCGTGGTGGCGGCAAGCGCCGAGGGGGTGTGGATCACCGACGTCGACGGTCGGCGCTATCTGGACTGCCTGGCCGCCTACTCGGCGGTCAACTTCGGCCACCGTAATCCCGAGATCACCGCGACGGCGCACGCGCAACTCGACACCGTGACGCTGGTGAGCCGGGCTTTCCACGCCGAGGGTCTGGGGCCGTTCTGTGCAGCGCTGGCACGGCTGTGCGGCAAAGACATGGTGCTACCGATGAATTCGGGCGCCGAGGCCGTCGAGAGCGGGCTCAAGGTGGCCCGCAAATGGGGCGCCGACGTCAAGGGCGTGCCCGCGGGTCAGGCGAACATCATCGTGGCCGAGAACAACTTCCACGGCCGCACGATCAGCATCGTCAGCTTCTCCTCGGATCCCGCGGCGCGCGGCGGCTTCGGACCGTTCACGCCGGGCTTCCGCTCGGTGCCCTACGGCGACGCCGCGGCCCTGGCGCAGGCCATCGACGACAACACGGTCGCGGTACTGCTGGAGCCGATCCAGGGCGAGGCGGGCATCATCGTCCCGCCGGACGACTACTTGCCGTCCGTGCGCGCGCTGTGCAGCGAGCACAACGTGCTGATGATCGCCGACGAGATCCAGTCGGGGCTGGGGCGCACAGGCTACACCTTCGCCTG
>NZ_JBMIOP010000042.1:0-6275 GCF_049197365.1 Mycobacterium sp. THU-M104 | reverse complement strand
CCTTGCTGCCCACCGCAGACGTCGCCAACGCCCTGCTGACCAGCCTGCCCGCCTACGACGTCAGCCTGTTCGCCCAGGGCCTGGAAGCAGGCGACATTATCGACGCCATCGGCCAGCCGATCGCCGCCGACACCTACCTGGTGCCACTGGCAGGCGCCTTCGAAGCCTTCGCCGTCGTGGGCCAGATCTCAACGGTGATCGGCGACTTGGCCGGCCTCATCCCCTGACACAGTTCCGAGCCACGCACGATCGGCCACGCCACGGACCCACCCCGGGCGTACCTCGTCGGGTTTCCGTTTACGGTGGGTCCACGCGCTCGTCGCCGATGCGCATCATGTCGAAGAAGCGGCCGACGAACAGCGGTGGGTAGGCGCCGGCGCCGGCTCCCGACATCCATTGCGCCGCGGCGTCGGGATGCTCGATCCACTCGCGCGCACCCTGCTCGTCGCCAAGCTCCTGCAGGATGAGCACCTCGTGCTCGTCGTCGAACGCCTGGAACACCCAGGTTTTCCGGATCCCGGCGGCGCTGAACCGGTCCGTCGCGACGCGAACGCCCGAGTTCAGGGTCGCCACGTCGTCGACGGAGGCGAACGCGGCGACCACCACCCCCGGCGCATTGGGGGTCGCCGACTGCTCGGCCGCGAACCTGTCGACGATCTCACCTGCGAAGACCGCGGGGATGTCGTCGACGCCGGCTTCGTCGAACCAATCGAAGAACACCCGCAAGCGCAGCAGTTCGACGATCGGCTCCCGGCTTTGCACGCCGATCATCACCAGCACACGTCCGTAGTCGTGCGTGGACAGGTACACGAGCACGTGGTGGGCGCCGATGTCGGCGAGGGCCGGTTTGTTGCGCTCCAGCAGGGGCCACACCAGCGTCGGGTCGGGAACGCGGTAGTCCGACGCGATGACCATCGAGTGGATGTCGTTCGTCATCGCCGCGGCCCACCGCCGCCTCCAATTCCGTCGGGACGTCGGCATCGGTCGCGACGGCGTAGCCGTCGTCGGTCAGGCTGAACACTTCCGGGCACAGCGCGACGCAGACGCCGTGGCCGCGGCAGCACTGATCGTCGACCCGGACCCTCATGCCGGGAATTCCAGGTGCAGCTCGGTCAGTCCGCGCAGGATGTAGGTCGGAACGTAGTAATAGCGGCGCTCATCGGCCGGACCGTGCACCCGCTCGTCGAGTTTGATGTCCGAGGTCCGGTCGAGCAGCCGCTCGATCGCGACGCGCGTTTCGGCCCGGGCCAGCGGCGCGCCGGGGCAGCTGTGGATGCCGCGCCCGAACGAGATGTGCTGACGGGCGTTCTTGCGGGCCAGATCGAAGGTGGTGGGGTCCTCGAACCGGCGCGGGTCACGGTTGGCGGCCGCCTGCACGACCATCACGGTCGTGCCCGCGGACAGGTCGACACCGCCCACGTTGACGGGCACCCGGTTCAACCGGAAATCGCCCTTGAACGGGCTCTCGATGCGCAGCGCCTCTTCGATGAAGTTGGGGATCAGGCTGCGGTCCTTGCGCAGCAGCGCCTGGATGTCGGGGCGTTCCGCGATGACCTGCAACGCGGCGCCCAGCAGCCGCACGGTGGTCTCCTGCCCGGCCGAGAAGACGTTGCTGGCGACCCGGGCCACGTCTTCGACGTCGGGAACCGAGCCGTCGGGGAATGTCGCGGTCGCCAGACCGGTCAGCATGTCGTCGCGCGGTTCGCGGCGGCGGTCGGCGACATACTCGGCGAAGGTGCCATAGAGGAATTCCAGCGGGTTGTGCGCCAATGCTTCTTTGCCGGTGCCCCCGACGCCCCCACCCGAGTGCCGGCGGATGTTCTGGACGAACTGGTCACGGTCCTCCTCGGGCACCCCGAGCAGGTCGGCGATCACCAGTAGCGTGAAGGGACCCGCGAAGCCCTTGATGAACTCCCCCTCGCCCGGCGCCAGGAACCCGTCGAGCACCTGGTCGGCGAGGGCCCACATGGCGTCCTCGTTCTCCTTGAGGCGCTTGGGGGTGATCAGCCGCATCAGCAGGGCCCGATGGTTGGTGTGGGTCGGGGGGTCGAGGGTGGGCAGCTGGTCACTGAACGGCAAGTCGTCGCGGTGTTCCTCGATCAGCTCGGTGACGTCGTCCCCTTCCAGCGGTACCGGGAAACCGGGGAACGGGCCGGTCACCGAGATGCACGACGACCATGTCTCGGCGTCGTTGAGCACCGCGCACGCCTCGTCCCAGCCGGTCACCATCGTCACCCCGTGGTGGTTCTCGCAGGTCACGGGGCACCGCTGCCGCAGGGCCTCGTAGTAGGGGTAGGGGTTCTCGACGAGGCTCTGGTCGCGGAAGAAGTCCATCTCGGTGAGGTCGTTCACCATCACGTGCTCCGTTCGATCTCGGCTAATGAGAATATGCCTCATCAGAGATGAGTATTACATTTCCACACGCGCGCATCCGTCGTCAACGAGGGCACTGCCCGAGTTGCCTGCGGCCCGTTCAGCCGGCCGGCACGAGGTCCGCGGCGACCGACGGCCAGGCCAGCAGCCCGCTGCGGAACGTCTCGGCGGGGCCGACGGCGCCATCCGAGACGAAGGCGGCCGCCAGCGCCCGGGACTTGAAGATCTGCGCGGCCATGCTGAGGCGGTGCTGCACCAGGCCCACACTCTCGTCGAGTTCGGCCGGCCACTCCTCTCCCCACAGCGCGACCTCGGTGACGCCGTGGTCGAGGGCCCGCAACACGCCCTGGCGTACCCGGGGGTCGCACCCGAACAGGTCCGCCGCGGCCGCCAGGGCCTGGGGACGCGGGCGGGATTCCATCGTCGCCAGGACGTCCTCCAGGTCGAGCACCCGTGCGCCGAGGATCTGCAGCGGCCGTGCGTCGGGGTGATCGGCGACCAGCACCGTGACGTCCCATCCGGCCATCGCGCGGTCGAACAGCCAGCCGCCAGCGCACCTGACCACGTCGGCGACGTCGGGGGCGACCACGTCGAGCCGGTACCTCATGTCGCCTCGCTCGCCGCGCACGTCTTGCTCGTCCTGCGGGGCGCGAAGTCCCGCGCCAGCGTCTCGGCATACTGCTTGAACACCTCGGTGAGCGGTATCGAAGGGTCGAGCAACCATGTGGTTTCCATTCCGTGGACGAATGCCAGAATTTCCACTGCCTTGATGGCGGGGTCTATGTCCGTGCGGTAGCGGCCGTCGGCCTGGCCACTGCGGATGAGGTCGGCGACGATGTCGAGAGCGGCCCGGTGCCTGGCCAGCATGCGGTCGTGCAGCGGCGCCTCGGGAAGGATGTTCTCCACCAGCAGCACCTGAACGTGCCGACCAGTTCGGGGGCCCGGTGGAAGCGGTCGGCGACCTGGGCGATCTGGGCGAGCAGATCCCCGGTCCGGTCGGCGTGCACTTCGTCGTCGAGGTCACGGGCGTCGAGCGCCGAGGATCCGCTGCTTGCGGTCCTCACCCTTGGCGAGAAGCGTGTCACGGCACCCCTTCGTCGCCGGACCGCGGATGCTTTTCGGCCAGCGCCGCCCGCTATGCGACGAGCTCGACCAGCGTCGCGTTGGCCGTGCCGCCCCCCTCGCACATGGTCTGCAGGCCGTAGCGGAGGCCGTGGTCGCGCATGTGGTGCGCCATGCGCGTCATCAGCACCGCGCCGGAGGCGCCCAGCGGATGCCCCAGGGCGATGGCGCCACCCAGCGGGTTGACCCGGTCCGGGTCGGCACCCGTCTCGGCCAGCCACGCCAGCGGGATCGGCGCGAAGGCCTCGTTCACCTCGAACACGCCCACCTCCGACAGCGCGACGCCGGCCTTTTTCAGCACCTTCTCGGTCGCCGGGATCGGGCCGGTGAGCATGAGCACCGGGTCGGCGCCGGTGACCGCACCCGCGCGGTAGCGCACGATCGGGGTCAACCCCAGCTCGACTGCCATCTGCGAGGTGGTCACCAGCAGGGCGGCGGCCCCGTCGGAGATCTGCGAGGAGTTGCCCGCATGGATCACCCCGTCCTCGACGAATGCCGGCTTGAGCGTGCCCAGTTTCTCGACGCTGGTCCCGCGCCGGATGCCCTCGTCCGCGGTGACGACGACCCCGCCGTCGGTGAAGACCGGCACGATCTGGTCGGTGAAGGCGCCGCGGTCCTGGGCCGCGGCGGCCCGCTCGTGGGACTGCGCCGAGTATTCGTCGAGCCGGGTGCGGGAGAACCCCCACTTCGTGGCGATCATTTCCGCAGACAGACCCTGGTTGAACGAGAAGTCGTCATAGCGGGCCAGCACTTTGGGGCCGTAAGGCATCCCCGTGGCCCGGGCCGCACCGAGGGGAACGCGGCTCATGACCTCGACACCGCCGGCCACCACGATGTCCTGCTGGCCGGACATCACCGCCTGGACCGCGAAGTCGAGGGCCTGCTGGCTGGACCCACACGCACGGTTGACCGTCGTGCCGGGGATGGTCTCCGGCCACCCGGCGGCCAGCACCGCGTAGCGACCGATGTTGCTGGACTGGTCGCCGACCTGGGACACGCAGCCCCAGATCACGTCGTCGACGATCCCCGGGCCGATGCCGGCGCGTTCCCGCAGTTCGTTGAGGACGACCGCGGACAGGTCGGCGGCGTGCATGCCCGACAGGCCGCCGTTGCGCTTCCCCACTGCCGTGCGTACCGCTTCGACGATGACCGTTTCACGCATGTTCACTCCGATTCCGATGTTGTCAGCGCCCAGTGACCAGTAAACGACGCGTCTCGGCGCTCGGTGAAGGCGGCATAGGCGACCGTGGCATCCGCCGTGGCGAATTTGACGATCTGAGCGCGGGCCTCGTCGGCCGGCGCGACGGGCGAACCGGCCGCCAGGCTCAAGCGCGCACGCCGTCGCGATCCGCTGAGGAGCGGACAGGATCCGTCATCGCTGGGTCAATAGCTCTTCGGCAGTTTCAGGACGTTTGACCCCAGGAAGTTCAGGATCATCTCCTGGCTGACCGGCGCGATCTTCATCAGCCGGGCCTCACGGAAGTAGCGCGTGATGTGGTATTCCTCCGCGTAACCCATGCCGCCGTGGGTCTGCAACGCCCGGTCCGCCGCGGTGAAGCCGGCGTCGGCGCACAGGTACTTGGCGGTATTCGCCTCGCGCCCACAGGGTTTCCCGTTGTCGTACAGCCACGTGGCCTTGCGCAACATCAGCTCGGCGGCGTCGAGGCGGGCCAGCGAGTCGGCGAGCGGGAACTGCAGGCCCTGGTTCATGCCGATGGGCCGGCCGAAGACCTCGCGCTCGTTGCCGTATTTCACCGCCTTGTCCAGCGCCACCCGGCCGATGCCGAGGGCCTCGGCCGCGATCAGCATCCGTTCGGGGTTGAGGCCGTCGAGGATGTACTGAAAACCCTTGCCCTCCTCACCGACGCGGTCCTCGACCGGCACTTCGAGGTTGTCGATGAACAGCTCGTTGGAGCTGACGGCGTTGCGGCCCATCTTGCGGATCGGGCGGATATCGACGCTGCCACGGTCGAGGTCGGTGAGGAACAACGTCATGCCGTCGGTCTTCTTGGTCACCTCGTCATAGCTCTGGGTGCGGGTGAGCAACAGAATCTTGTCGGACTCCATGGCTTTGGAGATCCAGACCTTGCGGCCGTTGACGACGTAGCGGTCCCCGTCGCGCCTGGCGAACGTGGTGATGCGCGACGTGTCGAGCCCGGCGCCCGGTTCTGTCACCCCGAAGCAGACGTGGGTTTCGCCGGTGGCGACGCGGGGCAGCGTGCGCGCCTTGAGCGCGGCGGAGCCGTGCACCACCACCGGTTGCATCCCGAAGATCGACAGGTGGATCGAGCTGGCCGCGTTCATGGCGCCGCCGGACCTGGCGACCTCCTCGAGCAGGATGGTGGCCTCGGTGATGCCGAGGCCGTGACCGCCGTACTCGGCGGGGATCGTCATGCCCAGCCAGCCGCCGTCGGCAATGGCGCGGTAGAACTCCGTGGGGAATTCGTGCGCCTGGTCTTTTTCCATCCAGTACTGGTCGTCGAACTTGCGCGCCAGCTCCGCAACGGAGCGGCGGATCAGTTCCTGGTCGTCGGTCAGCTCGAAGTTCATCCCGGCGCCGGGCACTGTGGTTCTCCTTTCACACCGCGAGCAGACGCACAAGCCCCCGACACGCCGGCGATTTGGGTGCTTTCGCGTCTGCTCGCTGGGTGTCCGTCAGTCCTTGTTGCCGGTGAGCGCTTTTGCGTTGGCGGTGAAGTCCGCGACCGACGAACCGGCCCGCGTCTCCTTGTGGTGGCTGAGCGCCTGAATGGACACGTCGTGCCCCTCGGCGGCTTTGC
>NZ_JBMIOP010000035.1:0-43889 GCF_049197365.1 Mycobacterium sp. THU-M104 | reverse complement strand
GCGCTGGTCGAGTTCGCCGGCCGCGCCTGCTACCAGAGCTGGTCGAAGCCCAACCCGAAGACCGCGACCAACGCCGGCTACATCAAGCACATCATCGACGTCGGGCACTTCTCGGTGCTCGAGCATGCCAGCGTCTCGTTCTACATCACCGGCATCTCGCGGTCGTGCACGCACGAGCTGATCCGCCACCGGCACTTCTCGTACTCGCAGCTGTCGCAACGCTATGTGCCGGAAGGGGACTCGCGGGTCGTCGTACCGCCGGGCCTGGAAGATGACCCCGAGCTGCGGCAGCTGCTGACCGATGCCGCCGACGCCAACCGCGCCGCCTACGCCCGACTGCTGGCCGGACTGGAGGCCACGTTCTCCGACCAGCCCAACGCGGTGCTGCGGCGTAAGCAGGCCCGGCAGGCCGCTCGCGCCGTGCTGCCCAACGCCACCGAGACCCGCATCGTCGTGACGGGCAACTACCGCGCCTGGCGGCACTTCGTGGCCCAGCGGGCCAGCGAGCACGCCGACGTGGAAATCCGGCGGCTGGCCATCGCGTGCCTGCGCCTGCTCGCCGGGGTGGCCCCCGCGGTTTTCGCGGACTTCGAGATCTCCACGCTGGCTGACGGCACCGAGGTGGCCACCAGTCCGCTGGCCACCGAGGCCTGAGCCGCCGGGGGTGCGACCCGGCCCGCGCCGTCGCCAAACCTCTTGCCTGCGCCAGGTAACCTGATCACCGTGAGTATGGCCGGATTCGACGTCCCCGCACGGTTGGGAACACTGCTGACCGCGATGGTGACGCCGTTTGACGCCGACGGCTGCTTGGACACGGCCGCCGCGGCCCGACTGGCGAACCACCTGGTGGACGCCGGGTGCGACGGTTTGGTGGTATCGGGAACCACCGGCGAGTCGCCGACCACGACCGACGACGAGAAACTGGAGTTGCTGCGCGTCGTGCTCGAGGCGGTGGGCGACCGGGCCCGCGTCGTCGCCGGGGCGGGCACCTATGACACCGCTCACAGCGTCCGGTTGGCCAGGGCGTGCGCGGCCGAGGGTGCGCACGGGCTGCTGGTGGTCACGCCGTACTACTCGAAGCCGCCGCAGAGCGGGCTGATCGCGCATTTCAGCGCCGTGGCCGACGCGACCGAACTGCCGATGCTGCTCTACGACATCCCCGGGCGTTCCGTGGTGCCCATCGAAGTCGGCACGCTGCGCACGCTGGCATCGCACCCCAACATCGTCGGCGTCAAGGACGCCAAGGCCGATCTGCACGGCGGTGGCCAGGTGATCGCCGAGACCGGGCTGGCCTACTATTCCGGCGACGACGCGCTGAATCTGCCCTGGCTGGCGATGGGCGCCATCGGCTTCATCAGCGTGATCTCCCATGTGGCGGCCGGTCAGTTACGAGAGTTGTTGTCCGCCTTCTCCTCCGGGGACATCGCCACGGCCCGCAAGATCAACGTCAGCCTCGGCCCGCTGTGCAACGCGATGGCCCGCCTGGGCGGGGTGACGATGTCCAAGGCGGGTGTGCGCCTGCAGGGCATCGACGCCGGTGATCCCCGGCTGCCCCAGATGGCGGCCACCCCCGCCCAGATCGACGCGCTGGCGGACGACATGCGCGCCGCCGGGGTGCTCAGGTGAGCCGGCAGTGGAGGTAGACCTCGCCCCCCCGGGGCCTTTGGCCGCAGGCGGTTTGCGCGTCACCGCGCTGGGCGGCATCAACGAGATCGGCCGCAACATGACCGTTTTCGAGCATCTGGGCCGGCTGCTGATCATCGACTGCGGGGTGTTGTTCCCCAACCACGACGAACCCGGCGTCGACCTGATTCTGCCGGACCTGCGGCACATCGAGGACCGCCTCGACGACATCGAGGCCGTGGTGCTCACCCACGCCCACGAGGACCACATCGGGGCGATCCCGTTCCTGCTCAAGCTGCGCCGGGACATCCCGATCGTCGGGTCGCGGTTCACCCTGGCGCTGGTCGCCGCGAAATGCCGCGAACACCGCATCAAGCCGGAGTTCGTCCAGGTCGCCGAGGGGCAACGCAGCACCCACGGGGTGTTCGAGTGCGAGTACTTCGCGGTCAACCACTCCATCCCGGACGCGCTGGCGATCGCGGTGCACACCGGCGCGGGCACCGTCCTGCACACCGGCGACATCAAGCTCGACCAGCTTCCCCTCGACGGCCGTCCCACCGACCTGCCGGGCATGTCGCGGCTGGGCTCGCGGCGCCATGGGGCCGGCGTGGACCTGTTCCTGTGCGATTCGACCAACGCCGACCATCCCGGCGTGGGGCCCTCGGAAAGCGAGGTGGGCCCCACCCTGCACCGGCTGATCCGGGGCGCCGGCGGCCGGGTCATCGTGGCGTGCTTCGCCTCCAACGTCGATCGCGTGCAACAGATCATCGACGCCGCCGTCGCGTTGGGCCGGCGGGTCTCTTTCGTCGGGCGTTCCATGGTGCGCAACATGGGGATCGCCCGCGACCTGGGATTCCTGCGGGTGGCCGATTCGGACGTGATCGACATCGGCGTCGCCGAGACGATGCCGCCCGAGCGCGTCGTGCTGATCACCACCGGCACCCAGGGTGAACCGATGTCGGCGTTGTCGCGGATGTCGCGCGGCGAGCATCGCAGCATCACGCTGACCGCGGGCGACCTGGTCATCCTGGCGTCGTCGCTTATCCCGGGCAACGAGGAAGCGGTTTACGGCGTCATCGACTCGCTGGCCAAGATTGGGGCTCGCGTGGTCACCAATGCCCAAGCGCGCGTGCATGTTTCTGGCCACGCGTATGCCGGGGAACTGCTGTTCTTGTACAACGGCGTGCGGCCGCGCCACGTCATGCCGGTGCACGGGACCTGGCGGATGCTGCGCGCCAACGCCAAGCTGGCCGCGAGTACGGGGGTGCCCGAGGAGTCGATCCTGTTGGCCGAGAACGGTGTCAGCGTCGACCTCGTCGCCGGGCGGGCCGCAATCGTGGGGGCGGTGCCGGTCGGCAAGATGTTCGTCGACGGGCTGATCACCGGCGACGTCGGCGATATCACCCTGGGCGAACGTCTCATCCTGTCGTCGGGATTCTTGGCGGTGACGGTGGTGGTGCGGCGCGGCACCGGGCGTCCGGTGGGGACGCCGCACCTGTTGTCCCGCGGGTTCTCCGAGGATCCCAAGGCGCTCGAGCCGGTGGTGCGCCGGATCGAGGCGGAGCTGGAGTCCCTGATGGCCGACAACGTCACCGAACCCGCGCGGATCGCCCAGGCGGTGCGGCGCACCGTGGGCAAGTGGGTGGGCGAGACCTACCGGCGGGCGCCGATGATCGTGCCGACGGTCATCGAGGTCTGAGGCGCTAGACCTTTTCCGCGAAGGCCGACCACTCCAGTCCCGAGGTCTTGAGTTTGCGACCGGTGGGCGCGACGTATCGCTGCGCGAGTTCGTCGGGCCCGGCCTGGTCCACCAGGCGCCAGCCGTACTCGCCGAGAAACGCGTCGACTTCGTCGGGTTGCAAGCCGAACTGCCACAGTTGCTGCCGCTGGCGGACCTTGCGGTACAGCGTTCGGGTGCCATACCGGTTCGTGCCGTCGATGAAATCGCCACGGACGTAGGTGAACACGAAGCGGCTACCCGGCGCGGCCGCGCGCAGCCCCTCCATCGTCCGGCGAATGGTGGCGGGGGTGAGGTATTGAGTGACCCCTTCGCAGATGAAGAAGACGCGGTAACCGGTGCTGTAGCCGTGCTCGGCGAGTGCGGTGAGCAAATCGTCGTGCTCGAGGTTCAGCGCCACCAACCGAACCGACAGCGGTGGCTCGCCCAGCACCCGGCGGACCGTCTTGAACTTGCGGGCGACGTTCACCGGCAGGTCGACCTCGAAAACCGGGATGCGGACTCGCCGTGTCAGCAGATAGGCGCGGGTGTCCAGCCCCGCCCCGAGGATGACGACGGCCTCGATGTCATCGAGCGACTCGTTGAGCTTGTCGGCGGTGAAACGCTTGCGGCAGGCCAGATTCGCCCACAGCCCAGGGCCGGTGAACTCCGAGGCGCGGATCATCAGATGACGAACCGGCGCGAACCGCGTCGCACCGACCAGCCAGCGCAGCGGGGCGGGCAGAAAGAGCTCGGCGAAATCGTCGTCCACCAGGCGGCGCCCCGACGGTTCGTTCTGCTCGACGGCGGCCAACACCGCGGGGCCGAACGCCGTCTGTACTACCGATTTTTGGGTCATGGCCGCTACTTGTTCACGAAGCCCGCATCGACCGGCAAGGTGACACCGGTGACGTAGCGGGCCTGGTCGGACACCAGCCAGGCCACCGCGTTGGCGATGTCCTCGGCTTCCAGCACCTCCACCGGCATGGCGTTGCCCATGGCGCCCGGCGTGTTGGTCGCGGCGGCCATCTTGGCCAGCCACTCCCGGGTGAACTCGTTGTTGATCATCGGGGTCTCGACACCGGAGGGATGGACCGAGTTGACCCGGATGTACTGCGAGGCAAGCAGGTTCGCGTAGACCCGCATCAAGCCGACCACCCCGTGCTTGGCTGCGGCGTAGCCCACCGAACCTGCGTCCGGGCTGCCGACGCCGGCCAGCCCGGCCGATGAGCTGATCAGCACGATCGAACCGCCGCTGCCCTGGGAAACCATCGTCGGTATCGCGACCTTGATCGTGTTGTAGACACCGGTGAGGTTCACGTCGATGACGTCGCGCCAGCCTTCGTCACCGGACTGCATGGGGGCGATACCGGCATTGGCGACGACGATGTCGAGCCGGCCGAACGTGTCGAGGCCCGCCTGCAGCGCCGAGGACAGCGACGCCCGGTCGCGCACGTCTCCGCGAGCGGCGACGATCCGGGAGCCGGCGTCTTCGACGAGCGTGACGGTCGCCGCGAGGTCCTGCGGGGTCGCCAGGGGGTAGGGGACGCTGGCGATCTGCTCGCACAGATCGACCGCGATGATGTCCGCGCCGTCGGAGGCCAGCCGGACGGCGTGCGCGCGGCCCTGGCCGCGCGCCGCACCGGTGATGAAGGCGACCTTTCCCTCCAGAGGTCTCCTCAGCGGCCCGTCCGGGCCACGGCCCGTCACGCGCGCAACTGTCCCTTGGCGCGGTCGCCGGCAGGAACCGGCTGCAGCATCTTGATGTCGGGCGCTCCGGCCAGGTGCTCGCCGATCGCGGTGAACATCGTGGCGACCGCGGGCGCGGTGCTGTGCGCCTTGAGCGCCTCCTCGTCGGCCCACTGCTCGACGAAGACGAAGGTTTCGCCCGTCTGGTGCAGCGAGTACAGCTGGCACCCGGGCTCGCCGTGCACTTCCTCGACCGAGGCGGTGAGGATGTCGCGGGCGGTCTCGACCGACTCGGGTTTGACGGTCATGGTGGCGACGACGACGACGGGCATGCTGAGGCCTCCTGGCGATCCGTGAATTGCTGGGTGTGTTGCGGGCGGGCATGACGTGGATCACCCTACTCACGGGTCTCGGGGGCCCGTCCTGCGCGGGGCCGCCCCGGGGCCGGCGACGGAATCGTTACCAGTGTGGCGGGTGGTGCAGATGTTGTCTTTGCGACTACCCTGAATGCCATGTCCAGTAAGACCGTCGCCCGTTCCGGTAGCCGAACGAGCAGGTCAAAGCCCACTTCGCGGGGCGGTACCCGCAGTGCGCGGCCTGCGCCCCCCCGCAAGAAGGTGAACCGGCCGGGCCCGCGGCGTAACCGGTCACTCCTGGTCGCCGCGGGGCTGAGCGGCGGCCGGGCCATGCGCGCGGCCTGGCTGATCACCGCACGGGGCGCCGGTGGCGCGGCGCGGTCGATCGGACGGGCCCGTGATGTGGAGCCGGGGCACCGCCGCGACGGTGTCGCGCTGGTCCTGCTCGGCGTCTCGGTCGTGGTCGCGGCGAGCTCGTGGTTCGACGCCGCGCGCCCGGTGGGCGCGTGGGTCGACGTGCTGTTGCGGACGTTCATCGGCTCGGGCGTCCTGCTGCTGCCGCTGGTCACCGCCGCGGCGGCGGTGACGCTGATGCGGACCCGGCCCGATGCCGACGCCCGGCCCAGGCTGATCCTCGGCGGCAGCCTGATCGTCCTGTCCTATCTCGGCCTGTGCCACCTGTGGTCCGGATCGCCGGAAGAACCCGACGCGCGCCGCAGCGCGGCCGGTTTCATCGGGTTCGCCATCGGCGGGCCGCTGCGAGACGGGTTGACGGCCTGGATCGCTGCGCCACTGTTGTTCATCGGAGCCCTGTTCGGGCTGCTCCTGCTGACCGGCACCACGATCCGCGAGGTGCCCGAAGCCCTGCAGGACATGTTCGGCACCCGGCTGTTCCAGCGCGGCTATGTCGACGAGCCCGGCGACGACCCCGGCCGTTACGACGTCGAGCCCGGCTACGAGGCGTCCGCTGGGGCCGAGGACTTCTCCGACGGCTACTACGACGACCATCATGGCGACGGCGCCTTCCACCCCGACAACGAGCCGGCGGCGTGGCCTTCTGCAGGCGGTGCGGCCGCAACCGATCCGCCCCCGATCGAGGACGACGTGCCGACCGTCCCGGAACGGTCCACCCGGGGCCGCCGGCGCGGCAAGGCTGAGCAGGACAGCATCGAGCTGGACCGGGTGGTCGAGGGACCGTACACGTTGCCGTCGCTGAGTTTGCTGGTGGCGGGGGACCCGCCCAAGAAGCGCAGCGCCGCCAACAACGTCATGGCCGACGCGATCGGCGAGGTGCTCACCCAGTTCAAGGTCGATGCGGCCGTGACCGGCTGTACCCGCGGGCCCACCGTCACGCGTTACGAGGTGGAACTGGGGCCCGGCGTCAAGGTCGAGAAGATCACCGCGCTGCAGAAGAACATCGCCTATGCGGTCGCCACCGAGAGCGTGCGCATGCTGGCGCCTATCCCCGGCAAGTCCGCCGTCGGCATCGAGGTGCCCAACACCGACCGAGAAATGGTGCGGTTGGCTGACGTGCTCACCGCGTCGTCGACACGCCGTGACCACCACCCCCTGGTCATCGGGCTGGGCAAGGACATCGAAGGCGACTTCATCTCGGCGAATCTGGCCAAGATGCCGCACCTGCTGGTGGCCGGGTCAACCGGATCCGGCAAGTCCAGCTTCGTCAACTCCATGCTGGTCTCGCTGCTCGCCCGGGCCACGCCCGAGGAGGTCAGGATGATCCTGATCGACCCGAAGATGGTGGAACTCACGCCGTATGAAGGCATTCCGCACCTGATCACGCCGATCATCACCCAGCCCAAGAAGGCCGCCGCCGCACTGGCGTGGCTGGTCGAGGAGATGGAACAGCGCTACCAGGACATGCAGGCCTCGCGGGTGCGCCACATCGACGACTTCAATGCCAAGGTGCGTTCCGGTGCCATTACGGCACCGCTGGGCAGCCAGCGCGTATACCGGCCATACCCTTACGTCGTCGCGATCGTCGACGAGCTGGCCGACCTGATGATGACCGCGCCGCGCGACGTCGAGGACGCCATCGTGCGCATCACCCAGAAGGCGCGGGCGGCCGGCATCCACCTGGTGCTGGCCACGCAGCGACCCTCGGTCGACGTCGTCACCGGCCTGATCAAGACCAACGTACCGTCGCGGCTGGCGTTCGCCACCTCGTCGCTCACCGACAGCCGGGTGATCCTGGACCAGGCCGGCGCGGAGAAGCTGATCGGCATGGGCGACGGCCTGTTCCTGCCGATGGGTGCGGGCAAACCGATCCGGTTGCAGGGCGCGTTCATCACCGACGAGGAGATCCAAGCCGTCGTCAGCGCCTGCAAGGACCAGGCCGAACCCGAGTACACCGAGGGCGTCACCACCGCCAAACCGACCGGGGAGCGGACCGACTCCGATGGTCGGGACCCCGACATCGGCGACGACATGGACGTCTTCCTACAGGCAGTCGAGCTGGTGGTGTCCAGCCAGTTCGGGTCCACCTCCATGCTGCAGCGCAAGCTGCGGGTGGGGTTCGCCAAGGCGGGGCGTCTGATGGATCTGATGGAGACCCGCGGCATCGTCGGGCCGTCGGAGGGCTCCAAAGCGCGCGAGGTGCTGGTCAAGCCCGACGAGCTGGCCGGAACGCTGGCGTTGATCCGGGGCGGGAGCGACGCCGAGGGCGGCGATCCCGGCTCCGAATAGCGGCGGTCACAGCACCAGCAGCATCCGGGAGTTGCCGAGGATGTTGGGCTTGACGTAGCTCAAGTCCAGGAACTCGGCGACACCGATGTCGTAGGAGCGGCACATCTCCTCGAACACCTCCGCGGTGACCGGTGTGCCCTCAATCTCGGTGAATCCGTGCTTGCCGAAGAATTCGGTTTCGAAGGTCAGCACGAACAGTCGCTCCAGCTGCAGCTCGTGCGCGACCTGCAGGAGCCGGTCGACGATCGCGTGCCCGATGCCACGGCCGGTCATGGCGGGGTCGACCGCGACGGTGCGGATCTCGCCGAGGTCGGCCCACATCACGTGCAGCGCACCGCAGCCAACGACCTCGCCCGGTTTGTCGGCACATTCGGCGACCCAGAATTCCTGGATCGCCTCGTAGAGCGTCACCAGGTTCTTCTCCAGCAGGATCTTGCCCGCGTAGGTGTCGACGAGCCGCTTGATCGCGGGAACGTCGGAGGTGCGGGCACGCCGGACTGCCGGACGGTGGTCCTCAGGGCTTTCGGTCACGGGTAACAGTATCGACATCGGGGGCGTGTGAACTGGTCACCCGCTATTCTGATGCCGTGTCCGGGCACCCTCAAACGAGTCCGATCGCAGGTCGTGCCCGGATTGCCAACCTCGCCAATGTCCTCACCGGCCTGCGGTTGTTGCTTGTCCCGGTTTTCCTGCTCGTTCTTTTCCTCGGGGACGGTCACCAGACCGTCGGCCGTGTCGTGGCCTTCGGCATCTTCGCGGTGGCCGCCATCACCGACCGGTTCGACGGCCTGCTGGCGCGCAACTATGGCATGGCAACGGAATTCGGCGCTTTCGTGGATCCGGTCGCCGACAAGACGCTGATCGGCTCGGCGCTGATCGCACTGTCGATGCTGGGCGACCTGCCGTGGTGGGTGACGGTCGTGATCATGACCCGCGAAATCGGGGTCACGCTGCTGCGGCTGGCCGTGATCCGGCGCGGCGTCATCCCCGCCAGCTGGGGCGGCAAACTCAAGACCGTGGTCCAAGCCGTCGCAATCGGCCTGTTCGTGCTCCCGCTGTCGGGGCCTTTCCGGGTTGTGGCGGCCGCGGTGATGGCCGCCGCGATCGTGCTCACCGTGGTCACCGGGATCGACTACGTGATCTCGAGCGTCCGGGAAGTCCGGCGAACGCGCCGCTGATCGCGGGGACGCGAGCGGGAACCAACGTCACCGCCGCCGGCGTTGACCCTGTGACAAACCGGCACCACTGGACGAACCCGGACTGGACTAACCCGGACTGGACGAACCCGGACTGGACGAACCCGGACTGGACGAACCCGGACTGGACTGAAGGAGAGCAGGATGCCGCCATTGGTGCGTGAGGTGATCGGCGACGTGCTGCGCCGGGCCCGGATGACACAGGGCCGCACGCTGCGCGAAGTGTCCGATTCGGCGCGGGTGAGTCTCGGGTACCTCTCCGAGGTGGAGCGGGGCCGCAAGGAGCCTTCCAGCGAGTTGCTCAACGCGATCTGCGATGCGCTGGATGTGCCGCTGTCGGCGGTGCTCACCAAAGCCGGGGAGCGCATGGCGACCGAGGAGCGTGCTGTCCACCACGTACCGGGTGGCGGGCCCGCCACCCGGACCATCGACCCCGAGACCAAGGTCGTCATCGGATCGGTGGCGTCCCTGGCAGTGGCCTGAACGCCCGGATCGGGCGTTCCGGGGCCGAGCTGCAAAGGTGGGGCTATCGGTTCCGACCCGTTAAATTGAGCGACAGGGCGGACTGACGCACTCTGGCCGCGTCCGACACACGGCCGTCCGACACACGGCCGTCCGACACACGGCCGTCCGACACACGGCCCCTCCGGCCCACAGGAAGCGAAGGTGGAGCTACTCATGGCCAACCCGTTCGTCAAAGCGTGGAAGTACCTGATGGCGCTGTTCAACGCGAAGATCGACGAGCACGCCGACCCGAAAGTGCAGATTCAGCAGGCCATCGAGGAAGCCCAGCGCGCCCACCAGGCGCTGACCCAGCAGGCGGCGCAGGTGATCGGCAACCAGCGTCAGCTCGAGATGCGGCTCAACCGGCAGCTCGCCGATATCGAGAAGCTTCAGGTCAACGTCCGTCAGGCCCTGACGCTGGCCGACCAGGCCACGGCTGCCGGTGACGCCGCCAAGGCCACCGAGTACAACAACGCCGCCGAGGCGTTCGCGGCCCAGCTGGTGACCGCCGAGCAGAGTGTCGAGGACCTCAAGACGCTGCACGACCAGGCTCTGAGCGCGGCCGGCCAGGCCAAAAAGGCCGTCGAACAGAACGCGATGGTGCTGCAGCAGAAGATCGCCGAGCGCACGAAACTGCTCAGCCAGCTCGAGCAGGCCAAGATGCAGGAACAGGTGAGCGCCTCGCTGCGGTCGATGAGTGAGGTCGCCGCGCCGGGCAATGTGCCCAACCTCGACGAGGTGCGCGACAAGATCGAACGCCGCTACGCCAACGCGGTCGGTGCCGCCGAGCTCGCCAAGGGTTCCGTACAGGGCCGAATGCTCGAGGTCGAGCAGGCCGGCGTGCAGATGGCCGGCCATTCCCGGCTCGAACAAATCCGTGCCTCGATGCGGGGCGAAGCTCTGCCGACCGGCGGTTCCGCCGCCCCCCCAGCCACGCCCCCCGAGACCGCCGGACCGGCGGTGCCCGAGCAGCCGCTCGGCCAGTAGCGCGGGGCTTTCGGGACTTCGGGGGCTTGTGATGGCGGTGAAATCGACTCAGCGCGGGCCATGGCGTGCGCTGCTGCAGCGAGGTCTGGGCATCGCCGCGGAGCTCTCCGAGGTGCTGGCCCGACGGCTCGGCGGGGCGGTGGATCCCCGCGCGCGGCTGGTGCGCCGCCGCCGCCGCGCGCTGCGCTGGGGGCTGATCTTCAGCGCCGGGTGCCTGTTCTGGGCGGTGGTGACGGCGCTGCTGGCAGCCTGGGGCTGGTTCGCGCTGCTGCTGGAGGTCACCGGCGCCATCGCGGTCGTGCAGTCGATCCCGGCGACGTTGTTGCTGCTGCGCTACCGGTGGCTGCGGTCGGAGCCGCTGCCGCCGGGACAATCCGCGGGCGCCCGACGGCTGCCGCCGCCAGGTTCGGCGGCGCGTCCGGCGATGTACGCGCTGGGCGCCTCCGAACGCGGATTCCACTCGCTGGTGGGCGTGCTGGAGCGGGGAGCCCTGCTGCCGCCCACCGAAATCGACGACCTGACCTCGGCGGCGGACAGGGCCTCGACGGCCATGGCGGCCACCGCAGCGGAGGTGGTCTCGATGGAGCGGGCAGCGCGGCATTCGGAGTCGTCGCGGCCGCACCTGGTGGCCACCATCAACGTGTTCACCGCACAGTTGGCCGCCGGCGTTCGCCAGTACAACGAAATAGTTACCGCTGCAGCGCAATTGGTGTCTTCGGCGAATGCCTCGGGCGAGGCTTCCGCCGGACCGCGGCAGCGCTATCGTGCCGAGCTGGCGCAGGCCACCGATCGCCTGGTCGGGTGGGCGCAGGCATTCGACGAACTCGGCGGACTGCCCCGCAGCTGACGGCGGGAGCAGGCCGAGTGCTCCCCGGGTGTGCCCGCACCGCCGGCGGCGCTAAAACGTCGCTTTGAGCGAGGGCAGCACCAGCGCCGCGACACCGCGCACGGTTGCCTTCATCATGTCGAAGAAGTCGAAGTAGTCCCGCCACAACGTGATCCGCCCCGCGTGCACCTCGAACACGCCGCACACCCAGAACTGCAGTCGCAGCGGGCCGAAGATCAGCGCGTCGGTGCGTTCGGTCAGCACCGCGGCCCCGTCGGTGGCGATGCGGTGGATCTTCACCTCGAAGGCGGCGCGGCCCTCCATCCGGCGGAACAGCTTCATCGCCCTGGCGCGGCCGTGAATCGTGGGCAAACCGACGTTCTCGTAGACGAGGTCGTCGTCCAGCACGGCATCCGCGGTCGCGTAGTCCGCGTCCTGCAGGGCGTTCAGGAAACGCTCAACCGTGCGAGCGTTCGCCACGCCGGCGTCGGTCAGCTCGGTCATGCCTGTCAGCGTAGGCAAGGATGGCGGTGCCGCGCTGTGGCAGGGTGAAGTGGCAGGGTGAAGCGGATGCGCGTCGCCGTGGTCGCCGGGCCGGATCCCGGGCACTCGTTTCCTGCGATCGCGCTGTGTCGACGCTTCGCCGAGGCCGGCGACGACCCGACGCTGTTCACCGGGGCCGCGTGGCTCGATACCGCGCGCGCCGCCGGCCTGGACGTCGCAGTGCTGGAAGGCCTGGCCGCCACCGACGACGACCTGGACGCCGGGGCCCGAATTCACCGGCGCGCGGCGCGCATGGCTGTGCTCAACGCGCCGGTGCTGCGCGAGCTGGCGCCTGAGCTGGTGGTGTCCGACGTCATCACCGCGGGCGGCGGCATGGCCGCCGAGCTGCTGGGGATGCCCTGGATCGAGCTGAATCCGCATCCGCTCTACCTGCCGTCGACGGGTTTGCCGCCGATCGGCAGCGGTCTGGCCCCGGGCAGCGGGGTCCGCGGCCGGCTGCGAGACGCGGCGATGCACGCCCTGACCGCCCGGTCGTGGCGTGCCGGGCTGCGACAGCGGGCAACTGCCCGCGCCGAGATCGGGTTGCCGGCTCACGACCCCGGTCCGCTGCGACGCCTGATCGCCACGCTGCCGGCGCTGGAGGTGCCGCGTCCGGACTGGCCGGCCGAGGCCGTCGTTGTCGGCCCGCTGCACTTCGAGCCGACCGGGCGGGTACTGGAGATCCCCCCCGGCTCCGGCCCGGTCGTGGTGGTCGCCCCCTCGACCGCACTGATCGGGACCGAGGGTCTGGCCGAGTTCGCGCTGGGTTGCCTGATACCGGGCGAGACGTTGCCGGTGGGGTCGCGGGTGGTGGTCTCGCGGCTGGACGGCGCTGCGCTGCGGGTGCCGCCGTGGGCCGTGGTCGGGCTGGGCCGCCAGGACGAGTTGCTGATGCACGCGGACCTGGTGATCTGCGGTGGCGGTCACGGAACGGTGGCCAAGGCGCTGCTGGCCGGGGTCCCGCTGGTCGTGGTCCCCGGCGGCGGGGATCAGTGGGAGATCGCCAACCGGGTGGTCCGCCAGGGCAGCGGCCGGCTGGTCCGGCCGCTGACGGCCGACGCGCTGGTCGCCGCCGCCGCCGAGGTGCTGTCGTCGCCGGCGTGTCGCCGGGCCGCCCGCGCGGCCGCCGCCGGTCTCGCCGGCGTGCCCGATCCGGTGCGGGTCTGCCACGACGCGCTGGCGTTGGGGGCGGGCTGACCGGCTGGGTATGTTGGCGGGCGTGCGGCTAACAGAGTTCCATGAACGGGTCGTGTTGCGGTTCGGTGCCGCCTACGGGCCGTCGGTGCTGGCAGACCACGCGCTGACCGGCCTCGAGGGTCGGACCGCCACCCAGGCGATCGAGGAAGGCGTCGCGCCCCGCGACGTGTGGCGGGCATTGTGCGCCGACTTCGACGTGCCCCGCGACCAGTGGTGAGTCGAACTCTCGACAGCCTTGCCCCAAACTGCGTCCATGGTCGGTGCGGACCCGCGGATCGCGCCGTGACCGCAGGTTCGGCGCCCTAGAGGCCGCCAAAGGGCGCAGTCGCCGGTTTCCCTCAGTGTCAGGTCGGGGCCGTGTCAGGTCGGGCCGTGTCAGGTCGGGCCGTGTCAGGTCGGGCGCGACATCCCGACGAGATGTTCGGGCGCTCTGGCGTGTCCGCTTGAATCGAACAGGTGTTCGTCTAGGGTGGAACTGTTCGACGACGACAACAACTTGTCGGTGGCCATCTCTAGTGTCACGGCCAACCGACCGATATCGGTCCCGAACACACCGACCATAGGAGAAGGCACCATGGCGCAAGCCCCCGACCGCGAGAAGGCACTCGAACTGGCGATGGCCCAGATCGAGAAGAGCTACGGCAAAGGCTCGGTGATGCGTCTCGGCGACGAGATACGCCAGCCGATCTCGGTCATCCCGACCGGATCCATTGCGCTGGATGTGGCCCTGGGTATCGGCGGACTGCCCCGCGGCCGGGTCGTGGAGATCTACGGCCCGGAATCCTCGGGTAAGACCACTGTGGCGCTGCACGCGGTGGCCAACGCCCAGGCCGCCGGCGGCGTCGCGGCGTTCATCGACGCCGAGCACGCCCTTGACCCCGACTACGCCAAGAATCTCGGCGTGGACACCGATTCCCTGTTGGTCAGCCAGCCCGACACCGGGGAACAGGCCCTCGAGATCGCCGACATGCTGATCCGCTCCGGCGCCCTGGACATCCTGGTCATCGACTCCGTGGCGGCCCTGGTGCCGCGCGCGGAACTCGAAGGCGAGATGGGCGACAGCCATGTCGGCCTGCAGGCCCGGCTGATGAGCCAGGCGTTGCGGAAAATGACCGGCGCGCTGAACAATTCGGGCACCACCGCGATCTTCATCAACCAGCTCCGCGAAAAAATCGGTGTCATGTTCGGGTGCATGAACTACTCGACCCGGGTGGTCCTTGCTGACGGCTCCACCGAAAAGATCGGCAAGATCGTCAACAACAAGATGGACGTCGAGGTGCTGTCCTACGACCCCCAGACGGACCGGGTTGTGCCCCGCAAGGTGGTGAACTGGTTCAATAACGGGCCCGCCGAACAGTTTCTCCAGTTCACCGTCGAAAAGTCGAGTGGCAACGGCAAGTCCCAGTTCGCGGCGACACCCAACCACCTCATCCGCACACCGGGCGGCTGGAAGGAGGCCGGCGATCTCTTCACCGGTGATCGAGTGCTGGCCACTGAACCGCGTCGGCTCAGTGATCAACAGTTCCAGGTTGTGCTGGGATCGCTGATGGGTGACGGGAGCTTGTCGCCCAATCGGCACGATCGCAACGGTGTCCGTTTCCGGCTCGGGCACGGCGCCAAGCAGTCGGAGTACCTGCGGTGGAAGACCGCGTTGATGGGCAACATTCGGCATACGACGCGGCAGGATCCCAAGGGCGCTGGTTTTGTCGACTTCACCCCGCTGCCGGAGCTCGCCGAATTGCAGCGCGCGGTTTATCTCGGAGACGGTAAGAAGTTCTTCTCCGAGGAGTACCTCAAGTCGCTCACGCCACTGGCTCTGGCGATCTGGTACATGGACGGCGGATCATTCAGCTTGCGTTCCAAGGGCTTACAGAGACGTACCGCGGGTGGCAGTGGGCGCATCGAGATCTGCGTCGAGGCCATGACCGAAGGCACACGTGTACGGTTGCGCGACTATCTGTGTGCCACACACGGCTTGGATGTGCGCTTGCGACAGGTCGGCTCGGCCGGCAAGGCGATGCTAGTGTTCTCCACCGCTGCTACGGCGAAGTTCCAGGAGCTGGTCGCGCCGTACATGGCGCCGTCTATGGACGATAAGCTGCTGCCACGGTTCCGTGGCCAGCAGACGGTATCGCCACAGTTCGTCGAACCCACGCAGCAGTTGGTGCCGGCCCGTGTTCTCGATGTTCATGTCAAGCCGCACACTAGGTCCATGAATCGATTCGATATCGAGGTCGAGGGAAATCACAACTATTTCGTTGACGGAGTAATGGTGCATAACTCGCCCGAAACGACAACGGGTGGAAAGGCTTTGAAGTTCTACGCGTCGGTGCGCTTGGACGTGCGCCGGATCGAGACGCTCAAGGACGGCACCAACGCGGTCGGCAACCGCACCCGGGTCAAGGTCGTCAAGAACAAGGTTTCGCCGCCCTTCAAGCAAGCCGAGTTCGACATCCTCTACGGCCGGGGCATCAGCAGGGAAGGTTCGCTGATCGACATGGGCGTGGATCAGGGCTTCGTCCGCAAGTCCGGCTCCTGGTTCACCTACGAGGGCGAACAGCTGGGGCAGGGCAAGGAGAACGCCCGCAACTTCCTGGCCGAGAACGCCGACGTGGCCAACGAGATCGAGAAGAAGATCAAGGAAAAGCTCGGTATCGGCGCGGTCGTGACCGACGATGACGTCCTGCCCGCCCCCGTCGACTTCTGACTCCTCCCGCGAGGAGCAGGCGCGTGCGCTGTGCCTGCGCTTGCTCACCGGGAGAGCGCGCACCCGAGCCGAGTTGGCCACTGCGCTGGCCAAACGCGGATATCCCGGCGACGTCAGTGAACGGGTGCTCGACCGGCTGGCCGCCGTCGGCCTGATCGACGACGTCGACTTCGCCGAACAGTGGGTGCATTCCCGGCATGGGAAGGCCGCAAAAGGCAAGGCCGCGTTGGCCGTTGAGTTGCGCACCAAGGGGGTCGACAACGACGTGATCACCGCGGTGCTGGATGGGATCAAACCCGCTGAGGAGCGGGATAGGGCCGAGCGGCTGGTGCGGACCAGGCTGCGGCGCGAGGCACTGAACAACGCCCAGGACGAGGCCCGGCTCTGCCGCCGGCTGGTGGCGATGCTGTCGCGCCGTGGCTACGGTCAGACCCTGGCCTATGACGTGGTCAGCGTCGAGGTGGCCGCCGAACGGGGGCGCCGCCGGGTCTAACTGCCTGAGCCGGTTGCGAACTCAACCTCGGGCTCAACGTCGACCTCGGTGCGCAGTGAGTTGGTGATGTAGCAGTGCCGGTGCGCCAGTGCGACAAGGCGGTGGATCTGGTCGACGGTTGGGCCTGCCGCTACAACGATCCGCGGTCGCAGCGCGATCCGGGTGATGCTCGCCGGCTGGCCGTCATCGGGCATCACGCCCTCAGCGGCGTCGTCGTAGGCGAGTACGTCAATCCCCGCTCGCCGGGTCGCCCCAGGAAGGCCGGGTCGGCGGAGAGCACCAGCGAATCCGAAGCCGGATCGGCGGCCGCGGTGTGCTCCCGGCGATAGTGCCGGTAACCGCGCTGCGTCGAGCCGCTCCACTGACAGCGGGCGCGGTAGGTGTGCAGCGTCGTCGACATGCGCTGACCCTACCGAGGCCGGAGGCGCTGCCACGTCCCGTCGCCGTACCATGGCGTCGTGACTTCAATGGCGGCACCGGCGCGGACTTACCAGGTCCGAACCTACGGCTGCCAGATGAACGTCCACGACTCCGAGCGGCTGGCCGGTCTGCTGGAGGAGGCCGGTTACCGGCGGGCATGCGAGGGCGCAGACGCCGACGTCGTGGTGTTCAACACCTGTGCCGTGCGGGAGAACGCCGACAACAAGCTCTACGGCAACCTCAGCCACCTGGCGCCGCGCAAACGCGACAACCCCGACATGCAGATCGCCGTCGGTGGCTGCCTGGCCCAGAAAGACCGCGAAGCGCTGCTGCACAAGGCACCCTGGGTCGACGTCGTCTTCGGCACCCACAACATCGGGTCGTTGCCCACACTGCTGCAACGGGCCCGGCACAACCGGGTCGCCCAGGTGGAGATCGCCGATGCCCTCCAGCAATTCCCGTCGTCGCTGCCCACCGCCCGCGACTCGGCCTATGCCGCCTGGGTGTCGATCTCCGTCGGCTGCAACAACACCTGCACCTTCTGCATCGTCCCGGCGCTGCGCGGCAAGGAGGTCGACCGCAACCCGCACGACATCCTGGCCGAGGTGAGATCCCTGGTGGCCGAGGGCGTGCTCGAGGTCACCCTGCTCGGTCAGAACGTCAACGCCTTCGGGGTGTCGTTCGCCGATCCGGCGCAGCCCCGCGACCGGGGTGCGTTCGCCAAGCTGTTGCGCGCCTGCGGGCGCGTCGACGGACTGGAACGGGTTCGGTTCACCTCGCCGCACCCGGCCGAGTTCACCGACGACGTCATCGAGGCCATGGCCGAGACGCCGAATGTCTGCCCCGCCTTGCACATGCCCCTGCAGTCGGGGTCTGATCGCGTCCTGCGCGCGATGCGGCGTTCCTACCGAGCCGAGCGCTATCTCGGCATCATCGACCGCGTCCGAGCGGTGATGCCGCACGCGGCCATCACCACCGACCTGATCGTCGGCTTCCCCGGCGAGACCGAAGAGGATTTCGCGGCCACGCTCGACGTGGTGCGTCAGGCCCGGTTCGCCGCCGCGTTCACCTTCCAGTACTCGAAACGGCCGGGCACGGTCGCCGCCGGACTCGGGGGGCAGCTGCCGAAGGCCGTGGTGCAAGAACGCTACGAACGGCTGGTCGAGCTGCAGGAGCAGATCTCGCTGGAAGCCAACCGAGCCCTGGTCGGGCAGACCGTCGAATTGCTGGTGGCCGCCGGCGAGGGACGCAAGGACACCCACACGGCGCGGATGACCGGGCGGGCCCGCGACGGCCGGCTGGTCCACTTCGACGCGACTCGCGGCGCCGTCGGCCCGGTCCGGCCCGGCGACGTCGTGACCACGGTGCTCACCGCGGCCGCGCCGCATCACCTGATTGCCGACGCGGGCGTCGTGTTCCACCGCCGCACGCGGGCGGGCGATGCGCACGCCGCCGGGCGGCGCCCACGCGGCACCGGTCTCGGCATGCCCGCCGTCGGGCCGCCGACCGGCCCGACCGAACCACTCGGATGTGATCGATGACGAAGAGACAACGCACCCAGCTGGACGCGCTGCGCACCGAGATCGAGGCCGCCGAGCGCCGGGTGGCGCGTCAGATCGAGCCGGGCCCGCGCGGTTTCGTGATCTCGATCCTAATTTTCGTGCTGTTGGCCACGTTCATCCTCCCGCACACCGGTGACGTGCGCGGCTGGGACGTGCTGTTCAGCAGCCACGGTGCCGGGGCGGCCGCGGTCGCCCTGCCGTCGCGGGTGTTCGCCTGGCTGGCACTGGTGTTCGGGGTGGGCTTCTCGATGCTGGCACTGACGACGCGGCGCTGGGCGCTGGCCTGGATCGCGCTGGCGGGTTCGGCGCTCGCCTGCCCGACGGGGTTGTTGGCCGTCTGGTCGCGACAAACCGTGCCCGTCGGGCACCCGGGCCCGGGATGGGGTCTGATCGCCGCCTGGATCACCGTGATCGTGCTGACGTATCAGTGGGCACGCGTGGTGTGGTCGCGCACCATCGTGCAGCTCGCGGCCGAGGAGGAGCGGCGGCGGGCCGCGGCGCAGCAGCAGTCGATGACGTTGCTGGACGGCCTCGACAGGGCGGGTCGTCGCGACAACCTGGACGCTGACGGTGACCGGCAGGCCCCCCGGGGCGTCCCGGAGCCTCCGGATCAGCAGGAAGATCGCTGAGTCAACGCCGCAACGCCGCCGCGGCGGCCTGCGCCCACTGGCGCCACTGTTCGGCGTTGGCCTTCGCCTCTTCGGCCTCCTTGGTCCGGCCGGCTGTCGCAGCCTTCTGGGCCTGCCGCTCGTATGACTCGGCGCGGAAGCGGAACTGTTCGGCTCGGGCCTGCGCCTGCGGATCCGATCTGTCGGCCTCGCCGGCGGCGCGCACCTTCTTCTCGATCGCGCGCAGTCGCCGCTCCAGTTCGGCGGAGCGTTCCCGCGGGACCCGGCCGATTGCGTCCCATTTGTCCAGGATCGAGCGCAGGGCGGCCCTGGCCGCGTCGTGGTTGCCGGTGTCGAGCCGCTCGGCCTCGGTCAACAGCGCCTCCTTGGCGGTCGCGTTGGCGCGCAACTCGACGTCCTTTTCGGCCGTCGTGGTGTTGCGTGCCGAAAAGAACGTGTCCTGGGCGGCCTTGAAGCGCCGCCACAGTGCGTCGTCGAGGTCGCGGGACGCCCTACCCGCCGACTTCCATTCAGTGAGCAGCTTGCGGAACTCCGCGCTGGTGGCGGTCCAGTCCGTCGAATCGGCCAACTCCTCGGCTTGTTCGCAGAGCCGCTCCTTGGTCTGCCGGACCGCCGAGCGCTCCCGGTCGAGTTCGGCGAAATGCGATCCCCGCCGCCGGTTGAAGGTCTCCCGGGCCGCGGAATAGCGCTTCCAGAGCGCTTCATCGACCTTGCGATCCAGGCCGGTGATGGTCTTCCACTCGTCGAGAATCTCCCGCAGCCGGTCTCCCGCAGCCTTCCACTGGGTCGAGTTGGTGGCCAGGTCCTCGGCCTCGGCGGCGAGCGCCTCCTTGCGTGCGGTCTCGGCGGCCCGCTGCTCGTCGCGGCGGGAGCGATCCGCCGCGATACTTGCGTCGGCCCGCGCGACGAGGCTGTCCAGCCGCGCCGCCAGGGCTTCGAGATCGCCCAGCACAGACGCCGTCGGCAACGTCTCGGCCAGCGTGACCGCCTGGGTCTTGATCTTGCGGGCATCCCCGGTTCCGGAAGCCAGCCGCTCTTCCATGAGCGTGACTTCGGTGCACAGGTCGTCGAACCGCCGGCCGAAGTGCGCGAAAGCGGCCTCGGAATCGCCGGCCTGCCAGGAGCCGACGACGCGTTCACCGGAAGCGCCGATCAGCCAGACCGTGCCGTCGTCGTCGACGCGCCCGAACTGGTGCGGATTGCTGGGTGGGGGAGCCGGCACCGGGTGGGCGGCGGGCCGGGTGGGACGGGGACCCGGACGCGGTCCCGGGCGGGGTGTCGGATCGGGGACCGGCGCACCACCGTGTTCGCCAACCGACCTGGGCGCCGGTTCTGCCGAATCGTTGCTGCGGAGATCGTCAGCCGTCATACGCTCGCCACCACCCTTGTGCAACCCTTCCGCGCGGGATCGGTCCCGCGCAACTGCCGCGCGTAGCGGCGCCCGTTCGGTCGGGGCGCCGGTGCCGCGTCGGGCGGACCGTCCACCAGCTCCTCGTGACCGGTTAACACAGTATTCAAACAGCTTGCCGGGCTGCATGCCGCCACCTTGCCGTCACCGCCCGGACACCGAGATTGTGCAACAGTGGAGGGGATCGAAGATATCTGTTCATGTCCCCTCACGACACGACGGAGAAACCGTTCATGACGAAGGTGGATGTCGCCGCCCTGTTCGCGCTGGGTTCGGCGCTGTGCGTGGCGGTCGGCGACGTACTGCAACAACGGGCCACACACCGGATCGCCGACAGCTCGGTCGGCCTTGCGGAGTTGTTGGCAAAACTGCTGCGCAACCGTCGATGGCGCTGGGGAGCCCTGCTGCTCCTGGTCGGCATCGCGTTGCAGGCCGCGGCGCTGGACGAGGGCTCGGTGCTGCTGGTGCAGGCGCTGCTCGTGCTCTCGTTGTTGTTCGCGCTGCCGGTGAGCGCACGGTTGGACGACCGCAGGGTGACCGGACAGCAGTGGCTGTGGGCCGCGTTGCTGACCGCCGCGGTGGTGGTGATCGTCACCGTCGGCAATCCGCGGGCCGGCCATCCCCACGCGTCGCCGCAGACCTGGGCCGGGGTGGCAGTGGTGGTCGTGCCGGTGCTGGCCGGGTGCGTCGTGGCCGCCCGCATCCGCGGCGGTGCGGCGGCCGCTGCGCTGTTCGCCTTCGTCTCGGGTGCCCTGTGGGGGATTTTCGCGGTGCTCACCAAGAGCGTGGTTCATCGGCTCGGCGAGACTGGGTGGGCGATGTTCGGCACACCCGAGCCCTACGCCTGGGTGGTGCTCGCACTGGGCGGCTTCGCCTGGGAGCAGTCGGCGTTCCGGGCCGGTTCCCTGACCGCGTCGATGCCGACCCTCGAGGTGTCGCAGCCGGTGGTGGCTGCGGTGCTGGGTGTCGCCGTCCTCGGCGAGACCCTGAACACCGGTCCCGCCGGGATGATCGCGCTGGCGGTGGCCGCGCTGGTGATGACGGCCGCCACCTTCGAGCTCGCGCGGATCGACGCGGTCGCCACAGACAAGAAGGTCGAGCAGAAGATGCGCAGCCGGGTCGGTCAACCCGCATAGCCGCGCCTTGTCACCCAGTCGTAGGCGAACCGGTACCAAACAGTTGGCGTATCCGCAGCCGCCGGGACAACACTGGTGGGAACGGTTTGAGGTAAGGGGTCGTCCATGTCCAAAGTCGATGTGGCGGCGTTGCTGGCTGTATGTGCGGCGATGGCCTCCGCGGTCGGCGACGTCATCAGGCAACGCTCGGCGCAGGAGATCACCGACCAGCAGGTCGGTCATCTGCAGCTGTTCCGCATGTCGTTGCGCGATACCCGGTGGTGGCTGGGCGGACTGGCGGCGATCGTCAACTACAGTCTGCAGGCCGGGGCCCTGGCGTGGGGCTCTGTGGTGTTGGTCACGGCGTTGCAGGTGACGGCGCTGCTGTTCGCGCTGCCGATCTACGCGCGCCTGACCGGCCGCCGGGTGACCCGCTGGGAGTGGATGTGGGCGGCGATCCTGGCCGGCGCCCTTGCGGTGGTCATCATCGTCGGTGACCCGGCGGCAGGTCGGCAGCGCGCCACGACCGCGGCCTGGATAATCGTCGGTGCGGTGATGTTCCCCCTGCTGGTGGCGTGTGTGCTCGCGGCGCGGACCTGGTCGGGCGGACCGTTCGCGGCCGTGTTGCTTGCCCTGGTGGCGGGTTCGTCGCTGGCATTGTTTGCGGTGTTGACCAAGGGGATCGTGGAGATCAGCGAGCACAGCCTGGTCGGCGTGCTGACCTCGCCGGAGTTCGTGCCGTGGATTCTGGCCGCCCTGGCCGGGATGATCTTTCAGCAGTCGGCGTTCCGGGCCGGCGCGCTGACCGCGTCGATGCCGACGATGACCGTGGCGAAGCCCGTGGTGGCAGCCATGCTCGGAGTCTTCGTGCTGGGTGAGACGCTGAACTCGGACGGCCCCAAGGCGTTGGTGCTGATCGCGGCGGTGTCGGTGGTGGTCATCGGGACTGTGGCGCTGGCCCGGGGCGAGGCAGCCACGATGGTCGCCCAGACTGGCCGCGACGGCATTGGTGACGGCTTTGGTGACGGCATTGGTGCGGCTCGACGCGGACCGTTGGGAAGGCTGCTGGCCGGCGGTGACTCCGGTGCAGCCGGGCAGCCCGCGGAAGGGGGCGTCGCGGCCGAAACCCCGGCCTAGCCGGGTCTGGCCGACAGTTTGTCCGGCGCAGGCTCGTCGAGACGTTAGTTTTGGTGGCGTGTTGACGGCCATCTCAATCGTTCCTTCCACGCCCCTGCTCGTTCCCGAACTCGCCGGAGGGGCCGCCGCCGAGGTGTCTGATCTGGCCGCTGCCGCAGCGGCCGCCGCCGCAGTGCTGCCGCCCCGCTGGGCGGTCATCGGCCCGGGCGACGACGACGACGTGCTGGGACCCGATGGTGTCGGCACGTTCGCGGGGTTCGGCTCTGACGTGCGGGTCCGGCTGAGCCCCGGTGACGACGGCGCGACGCCGGGCGCTTTCCCCCTGTGCGCGCTGCTGGCCGGATGGCTGCGGGGTCGGGCGCGGCCCGACGCCTGCGCGCAGGTTCGTGTCTACCGCGGTGACCGCGACGTGGACACCGCGCTGACGCACGGCGGACAACTGCGCGCCGAGATCGACGCGACCTCCGATCCGGTCGGTGTGCTGGTCGTGGCCGACGGTGCGAACACCCTGACGCCGGCGGCCCCCGGCGGCTACAAACCGGGCGACGCGGAGGCGCAGCGGGTGCTCGACGACGCGCTGGCCGACGGCGACGTCGCAGCCCTGACCCGGCTGCCGCCGCCGATCCTGGGTCGGGTCGTCTTCGGTGTGCTGGCCGGGCTGGTCGGTGCGGGGCCGCGTGCGGCCCAGGAGCTCTACCGGGGCGCGCCGTTCGGGGTGGGCTACTTCGTGGGCGTCTGGCAGCCGTGAGCCCGGCGATGCGACCGCTCGCGATCATCGGACCCACCGGCACCGGGAAGTCGCAGCTGGCGCTCGAGGTCGCCGAGCGGCTGGGCGCCGGGCTCGGCGCCGAAATCGTCAACGCCGATGCGATGCAGCTTTACCGCGGCATGGACATCGGCACTGCCAAGGTGCCCGTCGAGGAGCGTCGCGGCGTTCCCCATCATCAACTCGACGTCCTCGACGTGACGCAAACCGCCACCGTCGCCCGCTATCAGGCCGCCGCCGCCTCCGACGTCGAAGCGATTGCGGCCCGCGGTGCGGTGCCGCTCATCGTGGGCGGTTCGATGCTCTACGTCCAGTCGCTGCTCGATGACTGGTCGTTTCCCGTCACCGACCCGCGGGTGCGGGCGCGCTGGGAACAACGCCTGGCCGAGCTCGGGCCGGGCGGGCTGCACGGGGAGCTGGCCCGCCGGGACCCGGCGGCGGCCGCGGCGATCCTGCCCACCGATGGGCGGCGCATCGTGCGGGCGCTGGAAGTCGTCGAGCTCACCGGGAAACCGTTCGCCGCGTCCGCGCCGCGCATCGGCACTCCGCGCTGGGACACCGTCATCATCGGATTAGACTGTGACACAACTCTTCTGGATGAACGGCTGGCGCTGCGGACCGACGCGATGTTCGACCAGGGCCTGGTCGAGGAGGTGCGCACCCTGCTGCGCGCGGGTCTGCGCGACGGGGTGACCGCCGCGCGCGCCCTGGGCTACGTTCAGGTCCTCGCGGCGCTCGATGCCGGTGGGGGAGTCGCGGAGCTGCGCGATGCGCGGGAGCAGACGTTCGTCGGGACCCGCCGCTACGTGCGACGGCAGCGTTCCTGGTTCCGTCGGGACCACCGGGTGCGCTGGCTCGACGCCGCCGGGGGCGTCGCCGGCCTGGCGGACGCCGCGTTGCGGGCGTGGCGGCAAGTACCCTGAACTGGTGATCCGCGCCGACGACCAAGACGCCAAGGGGTGCCGCGCGTGATCTTCGCCAAGGGTCACGGCACCGAGAACGACTTCGTGCTGCTGCCCGACGTGGACGCCGCGCTGACGCTCACCGCGGCCGCAGTGGCCGCGCTGTGCGACCGCCGCCGCGGAGTGGGCGCCGACGGGGTGCTGCGCATCACCACCGCCGCGGCTGCCGTGGCGGCCGGTGTGATCGAACGCCTGCCCGACGGGGTCGGGGCGGCCGACTGGTACATGGACTACCGCAACGCCGACGGGTCGGTCGCGCAGATGTGCGGCAACGGCGTGCGGGTGTTCGCCCATTACCTGCGGGTCAGCGGCCTGGAGTCCCGGGGGGAGTTCGTCGTCGGCTCCCTGGCCGGCGCCCGGCCGGTCACGCTGCACCACGCCGATGCGGCACATGCCGATGTCACCGTCGACATGGGCAAGGCCAACCGGCTCGGCGGCGGGGACGCCGTCGTGGGCGGCCGGCGGTTCAGCGGTGTGGCGGTCGACGTCGGCAACCCGCATCTGGCCTGCCTGGACCCGCGGCTGGGCGTCGGCGAGCTGGCCGTGCTCGACGTCGCCGGGCCGGTCAGCTACGACCCCGCCCAGTTTCCGGAGGGCGTCAACATCGAGGTGCTCACCGCCCCGGAGGACGGGATGGTGCGGATGCGGGTCCACGAGCGCGGGGTGGGCGAAACCCGCTCATGTGGTACCGGGACGGTCGCGGCCGCGGTCGCCGCGCTGGCCGAAATGGGCGCCGAGACCGGAAGGCTCACCGTGCGGGTGCCCGGTGGCGACGTCGCCGTCACCATCACCGACGCCACCAGCTATGTGCGCGGGCCCTCGGTGCTGGTCGCTCGTGGGGAAATCAGCGAGGAATGGTGGAGCGCGCAACAGTGTTGATTCGGACGCACGACGCCTATCGGGTGTGCACTATGGCTCATTGCTTATGACACATCCCCAGTTTCCTCATCAGGGTCCCAGCGTCGGCGAACTCGCCCTCGAGGACCGCTCGGCGCTGCGCCGCGTCGCCGGGCTGTCGACCGAGCTGGCCGACGTCTCCGAGGTCGAATACCGCCGGCTACGGCTGGAACGCGTGGTGCTGGTCGGCGTGTGGACCGAGGGCAGTGCCGCCGACAACCAGGCCAGCATGGCCGAACTGGCGGCGCTGGCCGAAACCGCGGGCTCCCAGGTGCTCGAAGGGCTCATCCAGCGCCGCGACCGGCCCGACCCGTCGACCTACATCGGCTCGGGCAAGGCGGCCGAGCTGCGCGCGGTGGTGACGGCCACCGGCGCCGACACGGTCATCTGTGACGGCGAGCTGTCCCCGGCGCAGCTGACCGCTCTGGAAAAGGCGGTGAAGGTCAAGGTCATCGACCGCACCGCGCTGATCCTGGACATCTTCGCCCAGCACGCCACCAGCCGGGAGGGCAAAGCACAGGTGTCGCTGGCCCAGATGGAATACATGCTGCCGAGGCTGCGCGGCTGGGGTGAGTCGATGTCGCGGCAGGCCGGGGGCCGCGCCGGCGGCAGCGGCGGCGGGGTGGGTCTGCGCGGTCCCGGTGAGACCAAGATCGAGACCGACCGCCGGCGCATCCGCGAACGCATGGCCAGGCTGCGCCGCGAGATCAGGGACATGAAACAGGTTCGCGACACCCAGCGCAGCCGGCGCCTGCGCAGCGACATGCCGTCGGTCGCCATCGTCGGGTACACCAACGCCGGCAAGTCCAGCCTGCTCAACGCGTTGACCGGGGCCGGGGTCCTGGTTCAGGACGCCTTGTTCGCCACCCTGGAACCCACCACCCGGCGCGCGGAACTACCCGACGGGCGGGCGGTCGTGCTCACCGACACGGTGGGGTTCGTCCGGCACCTGCCCACCCAACTGATCGAGGCGTTCCGCTCCACGCTGGAGGAGGTCGTCGACTCTGACCTGTTGGTGCACGTTGTCGACGGCTCCGATGCCACCCCGCTGGCCCAGATCGACGCGGTTCGTCAGGTCATCTCCGACGTCGTCACCGACCACCGGGGCGACCACGATGCCCAACCGCCGCCAGAGTTGCTGGTGGTCAACAAGATCGACGCGGCCGGCGACCTGGCCCTGGCGAAACTCCGTCACGCCCTGCCCGGCGCGGTGTTCGTGTCCGCGCGCACCGGCGACGGTATCGACACGCTGTGGCAGCGGATGGCCCAACTCGCCGCCCCCACCGACATCGCCGTGGACGTGGTCATTCCCTACCACCGGGGTGACCTGGTGTCGCGCCTGCATTCCGAGGGGCGGGTTCAGCACGAGGAGCACAAAGGCGACGGCACCCGGATCACGGCCCGGGTTCCGGCTGCGCTGGCCGCCACCTTGCGGGAATTCAGCGCCCGGTGACCAACCACCGCCCACCGACCAACCGGGTGGTTGGTATATCTTGGTCGGCGGAGTCCCCACATGCCGCGCAGTTCGCCGGAGGTTGTCCATGAGTAGCGCCATCAGATACCAACGCACGCTGTTCGAGCCCGAACACGAATTGTTCCGCGAGTCCTACCGGGCTTTCCTGGACCGCCATGTCGCCCCCCACCACGACGAGTGGGAGCGGGCCAAGATCGTCGACCGCGGTGTCTGGCTCGAGGCAGGCAAGCAGGGCTTCCTGGGGATGGCGGTACCCGAGGAGTACGGCGGCGGCGGCAACCCCGACTTCCGGTACAACACGATCATCACCGAGGAGACCACCGCCGGGCGCTACAGCGGAATCGGTTTCAGCCTGCACAACGATATCGTCGCGCCCTACCTGCTGGCACTGGCCGACGAACAGCAGAAGCAGCGCTGGCTGCCCACGTTCTGCACCGGGGAGTTGATCACCGCCATCGCGATGACCGAGCCGGGTACCGGCAGCGACCTGCAGGGCATCAAGACCCGCGCGGTCAAGCAGGGCGACCACTACGTGCTCAACGGCTCAAAAACCTTCATCACCAACGGAATCAACTCCGACCTGGTGATCGTGGTGGCGCAGACGGATCCGGACAAAGGCGCGCAAGGCTTTTCGCTGCTCGTGGTGGAGCGCGGCATGGAGGGCTTCGAACGCGGCCGCCATCTTGACAAGATAGGGCTGGACGCTCAGGACACGGCCGAATTGTCGTTCACCGACGTCAAGGTGCCGGCCGAGAACCTGCTCGGCGAGGAGGGCATGGGTTTCATCTACCTCATGCAGAACCTGCCGCAGGAACGCATCTCGATTGCCATCATGGCCGCCGCAGCGATGGAACAGGTGCTCGAACAGACGCTGCAATACACCAAGGAACGGAAGGCATTCGGCAGGCCGATCGGAAGTTTCCAGAACAGCCGGTTCGTCTTGGCGGAGCTCGCCACCGAGGCGACCGTGGTACGCATGATGGTCGACGAGTTCTTGCGGCTGCACCTGGAGGAGAAGTTGACAGCCGAACAGGCCGCGATGGCCAAGTGGTATTCCACCGAGAAGCAGGTGCACCTGATCGACCGTTGTTTACAGCTGCACGGAGGCTACGGCTACATGCGCGAATATCCGGTTGCACGTTCGTATCTGGATGCCCGGGTCCAAACCATCTACGGCGGTACGACCGAGATCATGAAGGAGATCATCGGCCGAAGTCTCGGGGTCTAGCCCGGATCTCGATTCCGTACAACCGGACTCGTCGTCGGCGCCGACGTCATTCGACGTCAGTGACGCGAAATTCGCCGATCATCGGTCAGATATCGGCCGGTTCACGGTCTGACGTACCTTCGACGCATGCGTGTCGCACATGCCGGTGAGGGCTCGGGCTGATGGGCGGACGTCGACGTCATCAGGACGGACAGGGTCCGACGAATGCCCCGGTGGGCGCCACAGTGATCCAGACGCCGCGCATGCGGCGGCACAGTTCGTTGCGACGCGCGCGTCGTTCGGCATCATTTCCACATCGATGCGGTATCCATTTTTGTAATATCCCTGAATTGAGTTCGCATTTCTTGTCGATTGGAGCAATGTGGTGCGGGCCCGGTGAAAATGCGGATCGTCGCGAGGGTACGGCCCGTCGGTGGGATGACCCTCCGTTCATAGGGTCGCGGGATATGGGCATGGCCACAGATGGGCGCATCCTCGTGGACTGGAGGGCTTGGTGAACTGGCGGAGAGGTCACATGCACAGGCTGGTCGGGCGCGCGTTGGTCGGCGCCTTGGCCGGCTTGGTCACCACCGCACTGGCAGCCGTGTTCCTGGCTCCTGCGGGGGTCGCGAGCCCGATCGGCGACGCCGAGGCGGCCATGATGGACGCCTGGGAGAAGGCCGGGGGCGACACGTCGCCGTTGGGTGCGCGGAAGGGGGATGTCTACACCGTCGGGGACGGATTCGCGCTGGAGTTCGACGACGGCAAGATGTTCTACACCCCGGCCACCGGCGCCAAGTACGCCTACGGGCCGATCCTGGAAAAATACGAGTCGCTGGGCGGTCCGGCCGGTAGCGACCTGGGCTTCCCGACCATCAACGAAGTGCCTGGGCTCGCCGGGCCGGACAGCCGCGTGAGCACCTTCGCGGCCAGCGACAAGCCGGTGATCTTCTGGACGGCCGACCACGGTGCTTTCGTCGTGCGCGGCGCGATGAACGCCGCCTGGGACAAGCTCGGCAGCTCGGGCGGCGTCCTGGGGGTGCCAGTCACCGACGAGAACTACGACGGCGAGTTCGCCTCGCAGAAGTTCAGCGGCGGCCAGGTCTCGTGGAACCGCGAAACCAAGGAGTTCACGACCGAGCCGGCGGCACTCGCCGACCAGTTGAAGGGCCTGCAGGTGCCGATCGACCCGACCGCGGCCATCAACATGGCCTGGCGCGCGGCCGGGGGAGTCAACGGTCAGCTGGGCGCCAAGCAAGGTGGCCAGTATTCCGTCGGCGGTGACGGGATCGCCCAGAACTTCGCCGGCGGGAAGGTGTACTTCAGCCCGGCGACGGGCGCAAACGCCGTGGACAGCGACATCCTGGCCAAGTACGAGTCCCTGGGCGGCCCCGCGGGCAGCGACTTGGGATTCCCTGTCGCCAACGAGTCCGACGGCGGCATACCTTCGAGCCGGATCTGTATTTTCGCCGCGGCCGGCAAACCGGTGATCTTCTGGACCGCCGACCACGGCGCGTTCGTGGTGAGCGGAGCCATGAAGGCCGCGTGGGACAAGCTACGCGGTCCCGGCGGAAAGCTGGGCGCGCCGGTCGGGGACCAGGCCGTGGACGGCGACGTGGTCTCGCAGAAATTCGCGGGCGGCACGATCTCGTGGAACCGCGCGAAGAACGTGTTCACCACCGACCCCTCGAACCTGGCCCCCCTGCTGGGCGGGCTGCAGATAGCGGGCCACGACCAGCCGAGTGCCGTGGCGATGCCACCCCACACCAAGACGCCGGCCTGGCAGCAATGGTGGTGGATACTGGGCGGCGCCGCGGCGCTGTTGCTTGTCGCGGCGCTGGCGTGGGGGGGCGCCCGCGTGCGCCGGGTCCGCGCCCGCCGCGACACCGTCGTCGGCGGGGCCGAGCCCGATGCGGGCGTCGGGCACAGCCACGCTGCCGACGAGATCTGGGGTCACGACGGTGACCTGCAGGCCTTCGAGGAACATTCTGCGGACGCCGAGCCCGCTCACCGGTTCAGCTGGGGGCGCGGGACTGACGTCGCGCTCGCCGGCGAGGACATTGCGCCGCGCCGCGGCTACGGCGGCGAAGCGCAATCCCGACCGGGGCAGGGCGGGGATGGCTTCGAGAGCACGTTCGGCGTGGAGGAGGAAAATCCCGATACGGTGGACACCGACTCGATTCCCGTGGTTACCGAGGCCGCCGTGTCAGAGGCCGGTTATCCCGACATCGAGGAGGAACTCGAGGAGGAAGAGGGTTATCTCGACGAGCTGGAATCCGGCTACGCCGAGTTGGCGCCGGAGGACATCCCGCAGCACGATGGCGGGATGTACGGGGAGTACCTGGAGCTGGCGCCGGAGGGCGAATACTCCGATGCCTCGGGTGCCAACGATGCCGGCCACTCTAGGGCCGCATCCGGAACGGTGGCCCCCGACTTCTCCGGGGCAGCCGTACCGGATGAAGCCGTGGCCGCAGGGGAAGCGCGAAGCGGGCGGCATGCGGCTGTCGACACCGAACGGACGTCGCCGTTGGCGGCGCACGCCGCCAGTGTGGGGCCGAGCGTGGCGGGGCGTCCGACGATTCACCTCCCACTGGACGATCCGTACCAGATGCCCGACGGGTATCCGATCAAGGCCAGCGCCCGTTTCGGCCTCTACTACACGCCCGGCAGCGCTCTTTATCAGGACACGCTCGCCGAAATCTGGCTGTCCAGCGAACAAGTCGCGCAGGCCAACGGTTTCATCAAGGCCGACTAGGGCCGGCCGTTCTGGTTCTACCCGGGTCAGATCTTGCGGATCACGGTGACGACCTTGCCCAGCACGGTCGCGTCGTTGCCGGGAATGGGGTCGAACGCCGGATTGTGCGGCATCAGCCATATCTGACCGCCGGCGCGCTTGAACGTCTTCACCGTGGCCTCGCCGTCGAGCATCGCGGCGACGATGTCGCCGTTGTCGGCGACGTGCTGCTGTCGCACGACCACCCAGTCGCCGTCGCAGATCGCTGCTTCGACCATGGAGTCGCCGACGACCTTGAGCATGAACAGCGTGCCCTCGCCGACCAGCTCGCGGGGCAGCGGGAAGATGTCTTCGACGGCCTCCTCGGCGAGAATCGGCCCGCCCGCCGCGATGCGTCCGAGGACGGGGACGAAGGTGGGTTCCGGCAGGGCGTCCGATCCCGCCACCTCGGTGGCGGGCGCTGGGGCCGTGGTTTCGTCCGCGCCGCGGACGTCGACGGCGCGGGGACGGTTGGGATCGCGGCGCAGGTACCCCTTGCGCTCGAGGGTGCGCAGCTGGTGGGCGACCGAGGAAGTCGACGTCAGACCGACTGCGTCGCCGATTTCCCTGATGCTCGGGGGATAGCCGCGACTGGTGACCGACGCGCGGATCACGTTGAGGATAGTGCGCTGCCGCTCGGTCAGCGATGAACCACCGGCGGAGGCGTCTTTGCTGTCACTCATGGCAATGAATGTAGCCGGACGCAGGCCGGGAATCAAACATGTGTTCGACTGGCGTGTCGACTGGCGTGTTGACTGGCCTGTCGACTGGCGTGTTGGCGCCCATGCAGCGCCTCTTCGGCTGTCACGCCGGGTCGAATGACAAAGGTGTAACTCTTCGGCCGATCGGGTATTGGACAGGCATGTCCCCGTTGGCCGATGCTCCAGCGCCGTCTTGCGAGGGGGCCGTCTGTCGGTGGCGCGGTCTGTCGGTGGGGCGGTCTAGCGTTCGGCTCGTTCGACACGCTTCGCTCAAATGTTCGCCAATCGAACACACGAGCGATAGTGTCGAACACACGAGCGAGAATCAGTGCACCGGAGGAACGCAGATGACAATCATTCACTCAGTCTCGCCGCGACCCAGCAGCGTTCGGCGCCCGGTAAACGGGCCGGTCCGGGACCCTCGCCACGGGCGACTCCGCGCGCCCGGGTCGCGCGGACCCGGCCAGTTCGGTCCGGCGGGCGCCACGCCGCGGTACCGCGGTTCCGGCGTCGCGATGTCCGTCGCGCCCCACCGCAAACGCTCCGTCACGTGGGCGAAGACTGCGGTCCTGGCCGTGGCCGCCGGGCTGATCACCTTGTGGCTCGGGCTCATCGCCGATGTGGGGCAGGCCGTCAACGGCGACTCCGCGGGTTCGGCGGCCCCGGTGCCCGACAGGCTCGCCGTCGTCCGGGTCGAACCGGGGGAGTCGCTGCAAGACGTCGCACACCGGGTGGCGCCCGACGCACCGGTTCGCCAGGTGGCCGAACGCATCCGCGCACTCAACGACCTGAACTCCCCGGCGCTGGTCGCGGGTCAGCCGCTGATCGCACCGGTGGGCTGACCGCGTCCCTGCCGCAGTACGGCGGCCGCTGTACTGCCGGGATCGCCCCGCGGGCAGCCCGCGCGGGTACGATCTGGGTGTCCTGCGATGTCCGGGAGCGCGGCGAAGGAGCGGTGATGCACTGTCCGTTCTGCCGTCATCCCGATTCCCGGGTGATCGATTCGCGGGAAACCGACGAGGGTCAGGCCATTCGTCGACGCCGGTCGTGTCCCGAGTGTGGACGGCGTTTCACCACGGTCGAGACGGCGGTGCTGGCCGTAGTCAAGCGCAGCGGTGTCACCGAGGCGTTCAGTAGGGAGAAAGTGGTCAGCGGGGTACGCAGGGCGTGTCAGGGTCGGCAGGTCGACGACGACGCGCTCAACCTTCTGGCTCAGCAGGTGGAAGAAACCGTACGCGCGGCGGGGTCCCCGGAGGTCCCCAGCCACGAGGTCGGCCTGGCCATCCTGGGACCGTTGCGCCAACTCGACGAAGTGGCGTACCTACGGTTTGCGTCGGTCTACCGGTCCTTCGAGTCCGCGGAAGATTTCGAGCGTGAGATCGAGCTGCTGCGCGCGCAGCGCAAGGTGCCGACGTAGAGCTGGCGAGCCGGCTCCGGAGACCCGCGTTAGGGTAGCTGCCATGGTCCCTGAGTTGCATCCCGATCTCGAGGCCTTCGCACCACTGCTCGGCAACTGGGCTGGTCGGGGGGCGGGCGAGTACCCGACGATCGAGCCTTTCGAATATTTCGAGGAAGTCGTGTTCTCCCATGTGGGGAAGCCATTTCTGGCGTACGCGCAGAAGACCGGGGCGGTGGCTGACGGCAGGCCCTTACACAGTGAGACGGGTTACCTTCGCGTGCCGCGACCGGGCCACATCGAGCTTGTTCTGGCACATCCGACCGGCATCACGGAAATCGAGGTGGGCACGTATTCCGCACGCGGCGGCGTGATCGAATTCGCGTTGTCCGCCACGTCGATCGGGCTGTCCCCGACCGCCAAAGAGGTGACTGCGCTCGGCCGCTCCTTCCGCGTCGACGGCAATGAGTTGTCGTACTCGGTGCAGATGGGTGCCGTCGGGCAACCCCTGCAGCATCATCTGGCCGCGGTGCTGCACAGGAAAGACTGAACATTCGCCGATGCCGCCGGCGGCCGCCGCCGATGGCCATGGGCCCCTGTCGTTCGGTCTGAGGATCAGGTCGCGCTGCGCTCGTCGTTGCCCATGGCGTTCAGCACCGCGACGCGGGTGTGGGCCGGGCCGGTGACCGCCTTCTCCCCACCGCCGGAGCGGAGCAGTTGGCCAAGGGCGGCTTGGTCGTATTCGCCGGGTTCGGTGGTGTCGATGAAGCGCTGCACGACGTCGATGAAGCGGGCCGGGTCGTCGTGAAACGTGAAGTGTCCGGAACCCTCGAAGATCTCCAGCCGCGAGCCCGGCATAGCCGCGTGCGCCATCCGCGCATGGCGCACGGGAACGACGACATCTTTTGCGCCCCAGATTATCTGGACGGGGATGGCTTCGGTCAGATAGCACCGGTCCAGCATGGTGACGATCTGGCCGCGCCAATCCACCACCGCGCGCAGGGTCCGACTGAACGCCGCCGAGGCGGTGGGCTCCGGGAGGTCGTCGAGGATTCGCAGCACGCTGGGCAGGTCCCGGCCCAGGCCGGTGTTCCCGAAGGCCGCGCCCAGCACGCGGCCGACGACCTGCACCGCCGGCAGTACCAGGGGCAGCCGCAGCAGCGCGAGTGCTTCGCTGCCCATCGGCAGCGACGCCCACCGCAATACGAGATTGACATCCTTGGTGACGCCGCCGGCTGCCACAAGAATGAGGCGCTCCACCAAATGCGGGAACTGGTAGGCGAATTGCATCGCCACCCCGCCACCGAGGGAATGACCGATGATGGTCACCCGCTCGATGTCGAGCACACTGAGCAGGTCGCGTATCCCGTTGGCGTACGCGGCGATGGAGTAGTCGGCGCGCGGCTTGTCAGATTGCCCGTGCCCCAGTAGATCAGGGGCGATGACGGTGAATCGCTGAGCCAGCTTGGCCTGCACGGTGTTCCAGGTTGTGGAGTTGTCACCGATGCCGTGGACCAGCAGGACCGCCGGCCCCGAGCCCGCGATGCGGTAGGCCCTGCGGTATCCATGAATCGTGCGGAACTCCAGTCTCGGTGTCCGCACTTCCCGCACCGAGCGAAGATTGTTCCTGCGCTGCCGCTCGGTCATCTACACCCTTGTTGTGGGGCCTTGTTGTGGGGCCTTGTTGTGGGGCCGTGTTGTGGGGCCGTGGTGGCGTTTCGCGTCACTCGAAGGCGCTCATGCCGTGTCGTCGTCGTCGTACTTCTTCTCGGCCTGCTGGGCCAAAAATCGCTCGAACTCCGCGCCGATCTCCTCGCCGCTGGGCAGCTCTTCGTCGCGAGCCAGTAACGATCTGTTCTCCTGTGCGTCGATGAAGGCATCGTACTGGCGCTCGAGTGCGGCCACCACTTGAGCCACTTCCGCGCTCGCCTGGACCTGCTCGTCGATCTTGGCGCGGATTTCTCCCGCCGCCTCCGACAGCGCCGACAGCGGCAGTTCCAACGACCCGCTCTTGGCCACCTGCTCAAGCAGCACCTGTGCCGCTGCGGGGTAGTCCGTCTGCGTCAGGTAGTGCGGGACGTGCACGGTGAAGCCGACCACCTCGTGGCCGTGCTGGGCCATCCGGTACTCGAGCAGGTTGGACGCACTGCCCGGGACCTGGATCTCGGCGATCCACGGTTGGAAATCGGCGATCAGCTCTCCGTTGTTGGAATGCGCGGTCAGCGTGATCGGGCGGGTGTGCGGAACCGCCATGGGGACGGTGCCCAGGCCGATGGTCCGCCGCACGCCCAGCCTTTCGGCGAGCATCCGCACCGCGGTGATGAAACGCTCCCATTTCAGGTCCGGCTCCATGCCGGCCAACAACAGAAACGGCGTGCCGACGCAGTCGCGCAGCGCGTACAAGCTCAACTCCGGGTCGTCATAGTTGGTGAAGTGATCGGTTTTGAAGGTCATCAGCGGGCGCCGCGAGCGGTAGTCCAGCAGTTCGTCGATCGCGAAGGATGCGACCAGTTCGGTGTCCAGGGCCGCCTTGAGGTGGGTGGACGCGAGCCGTATCGCGTGACCGGCGTCGGAGAAGCCCTGCAACGCGTGTACCAGAACCGGTCCCCGGCCGTCGGACGTCAGCAACTGCGGCGCCGGGAACTCGAGCTCGTACATGCCCGACTGTTCGGGCTGGTAGTACTCGTCGTCCGCGTCATGGCGGTGTGCCATTCGGGTTGCCTCCTTTCGGGAGCTGCTTGAGCAGCGCCCCCTGTAGTGTCCCCCACATCCTCTCGTGTCCCACCACTCACGGGGCACCAATGGCGGAACAGGGTTATTGAACAGGGCACGTGTGTGCGTCTGTCTGTTCGAACGCGAAAACGCGTCGGCCTCATCCCCGGGCCCGGTGCGATCTGGCCGCCGGGCGCCGGTCGGGCATGATGGGAGCCGATGCGAATCTCCCGGAGAGTGCTCTGTTGGGTGGTCGGCCTGGCCATGCTGTCGACGTCCTGCGGCCGGCCCGCGGAGCATGTCTCGGCCCCGCGGGTTCCGTCGCAGCGGGCCAGCGAGCCCGTGGAACGGCTCACCAAGCCCACACGCGCGGCACTCGCCGCGCCGGTGGACCCGGACCTGCGCGTGGGGCCGATCTTCCTCGACGGCGGCACCTTGCACGTGTGCACGGGATCGGTGGTGCACTCGGCGGCCGGGGACCTGGTGATGACCGCGGCGCACTGCCTGGCCGGCGGTTCGCAGATCACCTTTGCGCCCGGATTCGCCGGCGACGCCGCGCCTAGCGACCTCTGGACAGCCGATACCGTCTATCTCGACCCGCGCTGGACCGCCGCCAAGGACCCGCACGCCGACTATGCGGTCATGCGGGTCAGAAATCAGGGTGGCGGCGGGTCGGTCGAGTCGCATGTCGGTCTGGCGCTGAAACTGGGTCAGATGCCCGCTCCCGGCAGCGACGTCACGGTGCTGGGGTATCCGTCCGGGATCGGCGGTACGCCGGTGGGCTGTCAGACCAGCACCCAGGTCAGCGAGAGTGGTTACCCGTCGGTGGTGTGCGAAGGTCTGGTCGCCGGCACCAGCGGCGGACCGTGGGTCAGCGGCACGACGATCACCGGGCTCACCGGTGGCTTGGAAGGTGGTGGGTGCGCCGAGGACGTCTCGTACTCGGCGCCGTTCGACCAGCGAGTCGCCCAACTGCTGGCTCGCGCCGAAGCCGGCGGTCCCGGCGATACCGTCCCGAACGGTGTGGCCGACTCCTGCTAGCGCGACGGTCCGATCAGCGGCGGAATTGGTTGAGGGCCCGCACCTTGTTCATCACGTCGAGCGCGGCGACCTTATAGGGCTCGGAGAATGTGGGGTAGTTGAACACCGCGTCGGCCAGGTGCTCCACGGTGCAGCCGCAGCCCATCACGGCCTGCCCGATGTGCACCATCTCGGTGGCGCTGGTGCCCAAGACGTGCACCCCGAGCAGCGTGAGGTCCTCGGTGGACACCAGCAGTTTGAGCATCCCGTAGGAGTCGCCGGCGATCTGCCCGCGCGCCAGCTCACGGTACCGGGCCACCCCGACCTCGTAGGGGATTGCGTTGTTGGTGAGCTCGATCTCGGTGGCCCCCACGTAGGACACCTCGGGAATCGAATAGATGCCGATCGGCTGCGGCTGCAGTTCGGTCAGCCCCTCCGCCGGCTCACCGAACGCGTGGTAGGCGGCCAGCCTGCCCTGTTCCATGGAGCGTGGCGGCCAGCGTGGGGAGCCCGATGACGTCGCCGTCGGCGTAGATGTGGGGCACCTTGGTCCGGAACATGTCGTCGACGAGAATCCGCCCGCGGCTTTCCACTTCGAGGCCGGCGTTGTGCAGATCGAGGTGGTCGGTCTGCCCCTGGCGTCCGGCGGAGTACATGGCCGTTTCGGCGGGGATCTGCTTGCCGCTGGCCAGTGTGGTGATCGTGCCCGCCGAACCGACGTCGACCGCGGTCACCTCCTCGCCGAACCGGAATGTCACCGCCAGGTCGCGCAGGTGGAATTTGGGCGCCTCGATGATCTCGGGGTCGCAGAAGTCGAGCATGTCGTCACGCTTCTCCACGACGGTGACCTTGGTGCCCAGGGCGGCGAACATCGAGGCGTACTCGATGTCTATCACCCCCGCACCCACCACGACCATCGAGGCGGGCAGCGACGTGAGGTCGAGGATCCCGTCGGAGTCGAGCACCCGGTCCTCGTCGAACTCGACCCCCGAAGGTCGCGCCGGCCGGGTGCCCGTGGCGATGATGACGTAATCGCCTGTGATCGTGATCTTTTCGCGGCGGGCGTGACATCGACGAGAACGGTGTGCGGGTCGACGAATCGGGCGTGGCCGACCAGCAGGTCGATGCGGTTGCGGATAAATTGGTCGCGCACCACGTCGACCTCCTTGCCGATCACGTGCTGGGTGCGTGCCAGCAGGTCGGCCGGGGTGATCCGGTCCTTGACGCGGTAGCTCGCACCGTACAGTTCGCGCTGGTTCATTCCGGTGAGGTACAGCACCGCCTCGCGCAACGTTTTTGACGGGATTGTCCCGGTGTTGACGCATACCCCGCCGAGCATGCGGCCCCGTTCGATCACCGCGACCGACTTACCCAGCTTGGCTGAGGCGATGGCGGCCTTCTGCCCGCCGGGACCCGAACCGATGACTACCACGTCGTACTCGCGCGTGGACGCCATGGGCTAGACACTAGGACAGCGCCACCCACAGTGCCGACTCCATGCACAGGAGGAACGTTGCGCCGGTCCGCGCGCGCGCCGGCTGACGGTGGGGACCGCCAACGTTGAGACTCATGACGACGAATCACGCGGATTTCGAACTGAGTCGCCCCGGGGCACTGATCGCGGCACTGCCGGCCGTGCTCGGCTTCGTCCCGGAGAATTCACTCGTACTGGTGTCGCTGGACGGCGGCCAACTGGGGTCGGTGCTTCGGGTCGACCTCACCGAGAAGCTCGCCGACCGGATCGCGCACCTGGCCGAAGTCGCGGCCGCGGCCGAACCCGAGGCCGCGATCGCAGTCGTCGTGGCCGAGGCCGGCGCTCGTTGTCCGGGATGTAATGAGGAATACCGGCGCCTGTGCGCGGTACTCACAGAAGCGTTGTCGGAAAACAACATTGAGCTGTGGGCCGCGCACGTCGTAGACCGGGTGGCCGCGGGCGGGCGCTGGCACTGTGTCGACGGCTGCGGTGCGGGCGGCGCCGTCGACGATCCGTCGGCATCCCCGCTGGCCGCGGCCGCCGTGCTCGACGGGCGGCGGCTCTATCCGCGGCGCGCCGACCTGCAGGCCGTCATCGCCATCAAGGACCCGCAGCACACCGGTGCGTTGGCCGAACTGCTCGGCCGGGAGGCGGTTTCCCGAGAAGTGGCGCATCGCGACGATCCGACCGGCCTCAGCCGCCAGGACGTGGAATGCGCGTTGGCCGCCGCCGCCCGAGTCGCCGACGGCCGTCCGCTGCCCGAGACCGCGTTGGCGCGGCTGGGCTGCGCGCTGACCGACGTGCAAGTGCGCGACCCGCTGTACGCGCTGGCGGTCGGCGAGCGCGCCGGGGAGGCGGAGTCGTTGTGGGCGCTGCTGGCCCGCACGTTGCCGCCGCCGTGGCGCGTCGAAGCGCTCGTGTTGCTCGCGTTCAGCGCCTACGCCCGCGGTGACGGGCCGCTCACGGGCGTGTCGCTGGAGGCCGCGCTGCGATGCGATCCCGAGCACCGGATGGCGGGGATGTTGGACACGGCGTTGCAGTCCGGGGTTCGGCCCGAGCACATCCGGGAACTCGCGCTCACCGGTTACCGTCTGGCCGAGCGCCTCGGTGTGCGGCTGCCGCCACGCCGGCCGTTCGGCCGGTGCGCAGGGTAGCGGGTCAGACTTTCTCGACCTTGACCGCGTGCGCCATTTCGTGAGGCAGGGTGACGTTCTCGTGACCGGGTATCACGATGGCCACCCCGGCCTGACCGTTCTCGACGATCACCCGGGCGTTGGGCACGACGCCGGCGTCCTTCAGCCGGCTGATCAAATCGATGTCGCCTTGCACGTGCTCGGTCAGCTGGCGCACCACCACCGCCACCGGAGACCCTCCGGGCAGCTCGGTCAAGCGGACCAGGTTGGCCTCCTCGGCGCTGAAGCCCGAACCCATGCCCAGATCCAGAAGACCCGGAATGGGGTTGCCGAACGGTGAGGTGGTCGGGTGGTTGAGCACTTTCACCAACCGCCGTTCGACGTCCTCGCTGATCACGTGCTCCCAGCGGCATGCCTCGGCGTGCACTTCTTCCCACGGCAATCCGATGACGTCGACGAGCAGACGTTCGGCGAGGCGGTGCTTACGCATCACCGAAACGGCCAGGGCGCGTCCCTTGTCGGTGAGCTCCAGGTGGCGGTCGACGGCGACGTGGAGCAGGCCGTCGCGTTCCATGCGGGAAACGGTCTGGCTGACGGTCGGGCCGCTCTGATCGAGGCGCTCGGCGATCCTGGCACGAAGGGGAGTGACTCCCTCTTCCTCGAGGTCATAGATGGTCCGCAGGTACATCTCGGTGGTATCAACCAGGTCGTTCATTCAGCACCCTCCAATGACGCCGAGTCTACTGGGCCGGCTGCGCGAATGGATGCAACGCTTCCCCGGCGACCAGTATGGCGACTGCACACGCGGCGGGCCTACTGCTCTGCTACCTGGCTCTGGTGGTGGCGTCGACCGGCGACGTGCCGGCAACGTCAGCTCGCGTACGACCGGAGGCGGTCGGCGCGTTCGCCGTTACGCAGCTTCGACATCACGTCACGCTCGATCTGGCGAACCCGTTCGCGGGAAAGACCGAACAGTTTGCCAATCTGGTCCAGGGTGCGTGGTTGGCCGTCATCGAGACCGAACCGCAGTCTGATGACCTGATGCTCACGCTCGTCGAGGGTGGACAAAACACTGCGGATGTCGGTGTGCAGCAACTCGGCGATCACCGCGTTCTCCGCGGACATCGCTTCGGCGTCCTCGATGAAGTCTCCCAGCGGCGCCTCTTCCTCGGAGCCAACCGGCATGTCCAGGCTCACCGGGTCGCGGCTGTGCTCGAGCAGGTCGTTGATCTTCTCGACCGGGATGCCCGATTCAGCGGCGAGCTCCTCGTCGCTGGCCTCGCGTCCCAGGTTCTGGTGCATCTCCCGCTTGATCCGAGCCAGCTTGTTGACCTGCTCGACCAAGTGAACCGGCAGGCGGATGGTCCGGCTCTGGTCGGCCATGCCACGGGTGATGGCCTGGCGGATCCACCAGGTGGCATACGTGGAGAACTTGAACCCCTTGGCGTAGTCGAACTTCTCCATCGCCCGGATCAGACCCAGGTTGCCCTCCTGGATCAGGTCGAGCAAGGGCATGCCCCGGCCCGTGTAGCGCTTGGCCAGCGACACCACCAGCCGCAGGTTCGCTTCCAGCAGGTGCCGGCGCGCCGCCTGGCCGTCACGCACGACAGCCGCCAAGTCGCGTTTGCGGCTCTCGCCGAGGCGCTTACGGGTTTCCAGCAGGTGCTCGGCGTAGAGGCCGGCTTCGATGCGCTTGGCCAGTTCAACTTCGTCCGCCGCATTCAGCAACGCGGTCTTGCCGATGCCGTTCAGATAGACGCGCACCAGGTCAGCTGCGGGACTTTGAGCATCTAGATCGCCTTCGATCCTGCTGGGGGCGGCGTTCGCCATAGCGACCTCCTGATCGGCTTGAGCTGTCGTATGGGTTAACGACACACAGGGTTGGAGAGTTCCCGTCGATGTGTGATCTCACACGCCATGACGTGCAGAAATGCGCCTTCGACCTGAGAAAGTCCTGAGAAGTGCGGCAGGCGGCAACGCACCCGGAAGACGCGTGTCAGCTGTGCCAGTGCGCGGTGTGTGAACCGGGCTGCGGCTGCGGGTCGCGCCGTGGTTCGAGAGCGGGACGCTCCGCAGTCGGGAACAGCGGCGTGCGCGGCGGGGCGGCCTCGAACCGCCGGGGCTCGTCGCGGCGCCGTGGCGGGCGGTCGTTGGCGATCAACACAGCCATCCACGGCAGCGGCAACGATACCGCCACGATCGCCAGCGAGATCAGGCCGTTGTGCCAGGCGCCGTAGGCGACGGCGGCCAGGATCAGCGCCGGTATTCGGAAAGCCATCAGCGCCAGATACTTACGCACCCGCGCGCGATGCTGTTCGTCGTAGGAGGGTGCGGCGGCGGTGATGAGGATGGGCGAGCCCTCGTCATCAAACCTGTCTCCGGACCCCGGATCGGAGCCGCGCTTCATTCCTCCACTGTCCCACATGTCGGCGATTCCGGCTCGGCCGGTTTCGCCAGGCCACCGGGAGTGCACAATGTCAGTCATGGAGATGTCAGTCATGGAGACGTCAGGTATGCAGACGCAGACGATCGAACGTACCGAGACCGACGAACGCGTCGACGACGGGACCGGGGGTGACACCCCCCGGTACTTTCACTACGTCAAGAAGGACAAGATCGCCGAGAGCGCCGTGATGGGCAGTCATGTGGTCGCCTTGTGCGGCGAGGTTTTTCCGGTGACGCGGGCGGCCAAACCAGGATCGCCGGTGTGTCCGGACTGCAAGAAAATCTACGAGCAGCTCAAGAAAAGCTGATCATGCCGGCGGTTCGACCGTAGCGACGTCGCGCTTCGGCATCGTCGGGTACGCAGGCGAATCGGCCGACTTCAGTGCACGCATGCGTGACATCAGCCAAGTGCGCAGCCGGTGGGCATGCGTCTCGGGTGCCGGGAACTCCTCTTGGACGGCGGCATTGACTTCGGCGCCGAACATGATTGCGAAACCGCCGAAAAAGGCGAACAGCAGAAACGCGATAGGCGTGGACAGAGCGCCGTAGGTGTATCCGGTGCGGGTGATCCAACTCAGGTAGATCCGCAGGCCCAGGGTGGCGATCACGAACACCGCAGTGGCCAGTCCCGCTCCCAGGATCAGCCGGTGCGACGGCAGCGGCACCGGCAGCGCCACCCGGTACAAGATCATGATCCCGACCATGAGCGCGAGCGCGAGCGCCGGGTAGTAGCCGAAACGCAATGTGTTGGCCAGGGTGACCGGGATCTGTTCTCCGATCTTGCGCGGTCCCACCACCAGTAGCGGCGCCGTCGACACAACGACCACGAGCATCATCAGGTACAGGAACAGTGCGAAGAAGCGCTGGCGCACCGGGTGGCGCAACGGCGTCTGGTCATGGGCTTCTACCACGGAATCGACGAACGCCGAGATCGCCGAGGAGCCCGCCCACAGGGAGATCACGAAACCCAGCGACACCACCTCTCCCCGCGCGCCGTTGGTGATGTCGCGCATGGTGGGTTCGATGATCTCGTTGACCACGCTACGGGAGAAGACGGTGTGGGCCGTCGTGATCACCTGCCGCTCGATACTGGGCAGCATGTCCGGGCCGAACAGAGGCGCGACGTAGGCCAGACTGCCCAGCATTCCCAGCAGCAGCGGCGGTAGGGACAGCGCCGACCAGAAGCCAGCCTGCGCGGACTCGGAAAAGATGGAATCTTCCCAACTCTTCGCGATAGTTCGCAGAGAGATTCGCCAGACGTGGTGGCGGGACGGTTTAGGGACCTGATCACTCATACAAGTCCAGCATTACCGAAAACTGCGCCCGCGGCCCACATTCGACGCGGGCGAGTCGACGTTGGGCTAGCGTTCGCTGAACTCCAGCACGGCGGCCAACTCGACCAGTTTCGATTCATGCTCGTTGGCGTGGTGTTGGCAGAACAGGAGTTCTGCTCCGGAAGGCAGCGTGGCACGGACGCGGGCTGCGGCGCCGCAGCGGTCACAGCGGTCAGCTCTGGTCAATGGACTGGTCAGAGTTGCGTTCATGGCTTCTCCGTTCTGGCGTTTCCCTACTGTCTCAGACGTAGGGGATTTTCGTGTTGTTCACCGATCGTTACAGGGTGTGTCGTTTCTCACCCGTTCCCCACGCGTTCCGGGAAGGCTCTTTAAGGTGTCCTTCCGTGACCTTCACTTCTGACGCACTGGTCCACTTGTGCGGTGCCGACGAGTGGTCGCGCGCCTGCCAACAGGGAGCGATCCTGCCGCAAAGTACCGACGCGGGTGCCGGTTTCATCCACTTGTCGACTCCGCAGCAGGTACATCTACCGGCAAACCGCCTCTACCGCGGTCGTTCCGACTTGCTCATGCTGCACATCGACGCTGGGCTGCTGGATTCGCCTGTTCGTTGGGAGCCCGGTGTATCAACGGATCCGACGGCCATGGTGTTCCCGCATTTGTACGGTCCGCTTCCGTTGCGGGCGGTAATGCGTGTCACGGACTACCGCCCGGGACGCGACGGTGCCTTCCCCCCGATCGCCGAGGTGCCGGGGCTCGGCTGGTCCGCGCAGGCGTGACTCGGCGGGCGGCGCCGGACACAACGTCAGTCCAGGTAGTCGCGCA